>NZ_CAXUDY010000006.1:151436-236679 GCF_964250025.1 Alistipes sp. DJF_B185 | reverse complement strand
GGCAATTGCGCTTGCAGTACCTCTGGCCGTGGCATACTGGCAGCCGGGAGAAGGAATATGGAACCTTCTGACGATCTTCCTGATTTGCGCCATATCGACAAGCATGTCCGTTTACTGGTTCGGACTTACGCCCGGCGAGAAAATCTATATCTGCTCGAAAGTCTCATCCATCGCATCAAAATTCAAAAAATGATTTCCATTGCTTCGAAGGAGATGTGCTGCGGCTGCGCTGCATGCGAACAGCGCTGCCCCACGTCCTGCATCGTAATGCGTGAAGACGAGGAAGGATTTCTTTATCCGCAAACAGACACGTCGAAATGTATAGATTGCAACAATGCAGAATGGACTATTTTTTCTTGACGAAGTGTTGGTGAAAAGAAGAGAGCATCAAAGTGCGACAGTTAGGATTGCAGAAGAGTGGAGTAAACAGGAGTTTGGAGGAGATTTATATATCTATTATGCATATCGAAGATTTTTGAATCTCAAAGGATTCTTGGAATTTTGTTCCGAATATTATCCAGAAAAGGGAGACATAATTTTTGATCTGAAACGCTACTATAGTGCAGGGAAATTACGCTATGAATATTTGAAGAACAATAAAATTAAGGACTGGTTTAAAACGGCTGGGTGTGTAAAATATATCGGGATGCGTACGTATATCCTTGATGGATTGCATATTTTTAAGTCGGGATATAAAACTTTGAAATCTAAGGTATGAATATAATATTATCTAACAGCTCAGTGAATAATGGCAATCGAGGGTGTGTTGCACTGAGTTTGTCTATTATGTACCTTATAGATAAATTATTAAATAAGAGTAATATCCCACATGTATTCTATCTTCCGGATAGTGGATTTAGGTTGACTGAAAATCATACCTTTCATTGTGGTGGTGTCGAACTTAAGTATAAAAGTTGTCAAAATATTTCTTTTTATAATAAAAGAAATGCTTTGGAAAACATGATCCGTCCTCGTCAATATTTTTCCAGCCGTAAAATATATAAGGACGCTGATTTTATTTTGGATATAGGACAGGGGGATAGTTTTGCGGATATTTATGGAGAAAAGCGGTTTAAGTGGATTTATTCAGAATACAAACTGGCAAAAAAGTTTAATATCCCGCTTTGTATTTTACCACAAACGATTGGCCCATTTAACGATGCGGGTCTTCGTAAAAAGGCAATGGGCGCCGTTCGAAGTGCAAAATGTGTGATGGTGCGTGATAAACAGAGTGCTGATTATGTCAAAAGTTTATTGCCGAATCTGGATGTTACCGAGATAATTGATGTTGCTTTTTTCATGCCATATGAAAAAAAAGAATTTAATAAAGAGTATATCCATGTCGGTTTGAATATCTCTGCGTTGCTTTGGAATGGTGGTTATACGATGGACAATCAGTTCGGTTTGAAATCGAATTATCAATGTTTGATAAGAGGAATTGTTGAATATTTTCTGTCAAAGAAGGATGTAAAACTGCATTTGATTCCTCATGTAGTGGGTGGAGAGCGTGGACTTGAAAATGATTACGCTGTTGCCTATGATATTTACGAGGAATATTGTAATGAAAATTTGATTTTAGCCCCACTCTTTTTTGATCCTATTGTTGCTAAGAATTATATCGCAGGAATGGACTTTTTTATGGGGGCTCGCATGCATTCTGCTATTGCTGCTTTTTCATCAGAAGTGGCGGTATATCCAATGGCATATAGTCGTAAATTCAATGGCCTGTTTTTGGAAACATTAGATTATCCTATTATGGGAGATATGAAAGTGAAAGATGAACGGGATATATTGCTAGATATAAAAAAAGCCTATTTTCAACGGGCAGAATTGAAAAATATAATAAGGAATAGAATGGCGACGGTCGTTGCTGAACGGTACAATTTGTTAATGGAAAATCTGATGACGTTTTTTAAGATATGAAAAAAATAATCATTCAATTTGTTGATTCTGCAAAACTTTTATATTGTTTTTTTGCTGACTTTCATTTTTATATAAAGCATTCTCTAATTAATCCGGTCATTACGCAAGATAAGTCGAATGCGCAGATTATGCTTGTTATGCATGCGTTAGAGAAGGGAATGTCTTTCCCTTCGGCAAGAATTTTTGGTGGGGAGAAGGCTGTTAGATTAATAAGGCTACTTGATAAACATATTGAACAATACGGTCTTAATAAAGTTTGTATTGTAGCAATTAATATTCTTGCTGAGTATCTTAAGAGTCCATATGCCACTCGTGATGAAGAGAGCCGTAATCGTATTTGTGATTTTTTAGAAAAAAATAAGAAATCGATATCTTCTTCCCGAATAGGTGGTACTAAAAAGGTATCTGAACCTTCTTGTTTCGATAAAAAGATAATAGAAGAGTTCTATGCAAGTCGCGTTAGTGTCCGGGAATATTCTGATGATCCTGTAACCGATGATGAAATCAGGGAGGCTTGCCGTATAGCTTCTTATACTCCATCTGCCTGTAACAGGCAGGCTTCTCGTATTCATGTTTTTAGAGATAAAAATGTGATAAGAAAATTGTTGGATAATCAGTTAGGGACACAAGGATGGTGTGATAATGCATCGGTTCTCATTTGTGTAACGGTTAATTGCAATTATTTTGGAGGA
Source organism: Alistipes sp. DJF_B185 (assembly GCF_964250025.1). NCBI lineage: Bacteria > Pseudomonadati > Bacteroidota > Bacteroidia > Bacteroidales > Rikenellaceae > Alistipes > Alistipes sp. DJF_B185. The sequence continues at coordinate 234,064 of NZ_CAXUDY010000006.1, read as the reverse complement.
AATTATGAGAGGTATCAGGCGTTGATTGACGGCGGTTTATATGCGATGAATTTTGTTATGGGGTTGCATTTGAATCATATTGCGTCTTGTTTTAAAATGTTTATCCGGACCCCTCGCAGAGAGAAGGAATTTAAAAAGATTGCTAAGATTCCCCAATGTGAGATGCCTGTTGTTTTGATATTAGGCGGACATTATAAATCGGGAATAGTTACTTCTCCAAAATCGGAGCGATTTACATTTGATGAATTGGCTTGTGTTGATAATTGCTAAAAAGTTATTCTTCGTAGGTATTTGTGGATATTTCCCAAATTCTTTTGGGGTAAGAAGTGCAGGAATAATACTCTTGTTGACAGACTCTTTTGTCTAAGAGATGATAAAAACATCATCCAAAATCCATGTGGTGAATATTGTAGAATCGTATGAAATATCTCATTTATATATTGCTTCTAGATTTTATAGGAGCTTTGGAATTCTTAGGTAGTATACCTCTTCTACAGGGATGTCATTATTTGTTTCTGATATTAGGATTAGGGGCATTTATCTATTATCTTGTCTTTAAACGAATTTCTACTGTTGCGATATTTGCCGGATTGTATTGTTTCGTTTTTCCTATATATGCAGCATTTCAAAGCCAAGAGATATTCGGGCAGTCATTTTTTATGGGGTTTGCCTCGTTGCGTTATCTATGGTTCATTTTGTTGGGTTTCTTTTTGTATAATATAAAATATGACTATAGTTTATTACTTCGGCAAATTAATAAAGTCAATTTAATTATTGCAGTTGTTTCTATTATTGCTTTTTTTGTTTTCGGAGTGAACCATTTAACTGTTCAGGAGTATTTGGTGACTACCAATATTGTGGAGACAGTGGCATTGGAAGATCTGGTAAAAGGTCTTAAACTTACCGTGTGTTCCAGTTTGATGATTATTTCATATGTTTTCTATTTGATCCGTTTTGTAAAAAAGCCTGCTCAAAAGGAGAATTATCTTCCATTCTTTGTTTTAATGGTTTACTTGTTGTTTGTAAATAAAGGACGGCAACCTGTTGCATTGTTGGCTATTATATATGCGATTTATTACGTTAGGATGAAAGGAATCTCGTTAAAACGCTTGGCGCTTGGCGTTTTACCTTTGATTGGAGCTCTTGTTCTCCTTTCGTTTAATGATAAACTTGTCGATTCTTTGATTGAAGCTACTAAGTGGGAAAAAAGTAGCGATTCCTCTACTCTTGCACGAGTGAATTCTGTTGAGTCCGTTATGCCGTATATTCAGCAAAATCTGATTCTTGGCTTTGGTAATTTGTCTGTGCATTTTCGAGATGAGGGATTTCATACGTTTTTTGGCGGGGCATTCTATCTGGCAGATATAGGAATATGGGGAACTTTAGCGCGTGGGGGACTTGTCCTTGTCCTGATATATTTGGGACTATATTACAATTTATATAAGAAGACTTCTCTTGTTCAGGATAATGACATTCGAAGTTATATGAGATATATGCTCCTGTCTTTTCTGATTTTGTTGGTATTCTTGAATAATGATACTTTGTATGCAGAAGGTTGCCTGCGAGTTGCATTAGTTTTTTATCCATTATTCGGGCGATCTGATCCCAATGTGTTTATTAAGAACAAGTTTCTGTAAATGGACGTATCCGTTATCATAGTTAACTACAATACGCTGGGATTGACTTCGGACTGCATTGAAAGCATTATTGCGCAAACCTCGACTGTCGAATACGAGATCATATTGGTGGACAATGCATCGACGGATGGCAGCAAAGAGGTTTTTGCGCAGGATAAGCGCATAAAGTATATTTACAGCGACCGAAATCTGGGGTTCGGCAGGGCGAATAACCTCGGAATCCGGGAAGCTAAAGGGCGATATTTGTTTTTCTTGAATTCGGATACTATTTTGCTTAATAACGCAGTGAAGCTGTTCTTCGATTTCTGCGAAAAGAATCCGGATCGGAAAATCGGCGCTGTAGGAGCTGTTTTGAAAGACCAAAATCAAAAAAACATACATTCATATGGTCGGTTTATAACGCCGAGGGGTGAGATCGCAGAAGTGTTGGGTAAGTATTTACGGTTTCTGAAAAAACGCAACCATCTCTGTCCGGCATCGGTACAACAGCCTACCCCCGTTGATTATATCACCGGAGCGGATTTGTTCGTTCCCCGAATGGTTTGTGACGAATTGGGGACTTTTGATCCTGTATTCTTCATGTATTGCGAGGAGGTAGACTGGCAATTTCGGATGTCGAAAGCCGGATATGAAAGGCTTCTCATAAACGGGCCAGAGATAATACATCTCGAAGGCGGAAGTGATCCGTCGAATACAAAGTTGTGGTCTTTCAATCGCATTGAGAATATTTTCCGCAGTAAGTTGCTATACATCCGGAAGCATTATAATTATTTCGTTTTCTGGTCTTATAGATTATGCAATGCCGTGTTATGGCTTCCGATCCTGTTAATGCGAAAAGATACCCCGGATCAGCAGAAGAGATTATTGAGAGTTTTATTGTTTACTAATAGGTAGTGTCGGTATGGAAAACTATAAAAGGGCGGATTATAATTCCAGACTCAGTCGGTATATAAAAATATTCTGTTTTAGATTTTGCGGGATTTTTCCCATGACCGGCTTTTTTCGTGCGAAGATATATAAGCTTTTAGGCGTTTCTATTGAAAAAGGTGTAGTTCGGATCGGTCGGGTTTCTATTGATACGATTCATCCAGAAGATATTTTTATCGGTAAGGGGACGACAATTACGGATGGATGTATTCTGCTTTCTCATTATTATGATGTCCGGAATTTGAAAGAGCATGCCTATTACCGGGGTGAAATTCATATTGGGCGGAATGTATATATCGGAAGCAATGCCATATTCACAAAACCGGTGACAATCGGTGACGGTGCTGTTATCGGGGCGGGTTCTGTGGTGAACAAGGACATTCCTCCCTATCAGGTTTGGGCTGGCGTTCCGGTCCGGTTTATCTGTAATAGATATCAAGACGAGTCGGAAATACCTGTCGATACGAATGCTTTCAAACCGAAGTGATTTTTGTGTTGTAAAAAGTTTGTGGATACAATCCCTGTTTAATTGAATATAGAAATTTCTGATTTTATGATCTCCCCCCCCCTCGGAAAAAGATTACATGGCTGCTGTTATTGCAAGGCTGGGCCATGTTATGGGTAGTTATCGGTCATTCCCCGCTCTCTGTTACGGCTTTCGCCTCTTCTTTCGATGCTGATTGTCATGAATGTGCGTTGTTTCTCAAGAAGGTAGCCTATTCTTTTCATATGCCGTTGTTCATTATGATATCCGGCTATCTGTTTTACATTACCCGCATCGACAAAGGGGCGTCGTATAGAAAGACATTGACCGATAAATTCAAGAGGCTCGGCATTCCGTATCTATTTTTTACGGTATTCGCATTTTTTCTCAAAGTATATGTCGGGGGAGTCGAGAGGCCGGTCACCTTATCGTTGAAATCCTTTGTCAGTGCCTTTGTTCGGCCATTCGAGGGCCCGTTGCAAGAGATGTGGTTCGTGGCAGTTGTCCTGCTTTACTTTTCCTTGTTGGAAGTGTATAGGAGAATATTGAAAAACAATTGGTTGTCCTTGCTTTGTTTGTGCTGCGCTGCCGGTTTGTTCTTTATTCCCGTGGGCGATATGAGCGGAGTATTTGCATTCAACCGTGCCGTCCATTTTTTCATATTCTTTTTTCTAGGGCTATTGATTGCTGCCAATAACTGTTTTGAGACGGCGATAAAACGGCCGTGCTGCATCGCAATCTGCCTGATCCTGTATGTTGCGATGTTTTGGGTAGGCGGGGTTGAAGAGGATGTCGTAACGCTGGTTATGTCATTGTCCGGTTGCCTGTTATGTTGGGGATTGGCCGGTAAATTCGACCGGAATTTGTCGAATAACGTATTCGTGTCGTTCCGCAATTATACGTACCAGATTTTTTTACTCGGAATTTTTATTCAGATCGGAATAAAAATGATATATAATAAACTGGGGATGCAGGGAACGTATCCGTATTTTTATGTATTGTGCGTCCTGTCCGGGATTTATATCCCAGTTCTTGTCTCGAAGGTAATCCAACGCATTGACAATAAGTATTTGAATATGCTCATCGGATTATAAAAATGTATCATGAAGGTATATCTTGTCGATTACATCGGAATGCATTGCGGAATGCATTATTACAACGACGCTTTTTGCCGGGTTTTGTCTGCAGTTCCGGGACTGGATGTTTCCGTACTGTCGAATTATGCCGGTGAAAACGATGGCAGGCCCTTTTTTTTACACCAGTACAAGGGAAACAGGCTGCGCAAAATATGTTGTCTGTTGCGGAACTACCTGATGTTGTTCTGCTTTGTCCTGCGAAACAAAAAAGCCTGCTTCGTTTATCTGGCTTACGGTAACTCCATCGACTTGCCGTTCATGTATATCGTTTCCCTCGCAAAGAAAAGCATAATCGATATCCATGAAGCGATTGCGCAAAATGCGGATGACAATGCCGGGTTGAAACGATGCTTCCGAAAGGTATACTCCGAACGATTTGCGACGGTCATCGTTCATTCCCAACGGACGAACGATCTGCTGGAGGAATACGGCTATCGGGGTAACCGGCTGTTCGTACCTCATTTCAAATATTGTTTTTCGAAGAATTACGACATTCGCCGTCTGGGGGCGGATATTGTTTCCGCAATTGCGGAAGACAAAGTGAATATCTTGTTTTTCGGGAATATAACCTATGACAAGGGAATCGATATCCTTATATCGGCAGTGAATAGTTTGGAGCCGGAACTTCGCTGCAAAGCGAACGTAATTATTGCAGGGAAGGATTTCGATGGGACGGTACATCGGGTGCAGCCGTCGGACAAGGCCGCTTTTAAGATTGTCCTCAGACATATCGAGGACGATGAATTGGTATATCTTTATGAACATACCGATTATGTGGCGCTGCCGTATCGCAAAACATCACAGAGCGGAATTCTCGAAATGGCGTTCTATTTTCGTAAACCGATCCTTGCGAGCGACGTGCCTTATTTCAGGAGAATGCTGACCGAATTTCCCAGCTTCGGCATCTTGTCCGGCAAGGATGTCCCGGCATATGCCGAAACGCTCGCTTCGGTTATCGGGCTGCATTCCTCTGCGGATTATTTTACAGACAAGGATTATTTTCGGTATACCAACCGAAGTGAAATAGAAGCTTTTAAAAAGCAATTCGCTATTTGGATAAAACGGTAATATGAAGAAGGTCGCAGTTATCGGAACCGTCGGCGTTCCGGCGAAATACGGAGGTTTTGAAACCCTTGTGGAAAACCTCATCGGAGAGTGTTGTTCCGAAGATGTGGATTATACTGTTTTTTGCAGTGGCAAGGCTTATCCGACCAGATTGAAAGCTTATAAAAACGCCCGGCTTGAATACGTGCCGTTGCATGCAAACGGTATGCAAAGTATTCCGTATGATATCTGGTCGTTGATCCGGACTGTCGGCCGGGGGTACGACGTCGTGCTCATTTTGGGCGTTTCCGGGTGTCTGTTTTTGCCGTTGTATCGGTTGCTGTTCCGCAAGAGGATCGTCGTCAATATCGACGGCTTGGAGCACAGGCGGGACAAGTGGGGCAAATGGGCCCGCAAGTTTCTCCGTTTGTCGGAGCGGATCGCTGTCAAGTTTGCCGATGTCGTAATTGCGGACAATAAGGTGATCCGCGACTATGTCACGGAGACTTACCGTAAGCCGTCGGTTCTGATCGCCTATGGCGGGGATCATGCCGTGATCCCGGTCGATCTTTCCCGGCAGCGCGAAATCCTCGCCTCCTTCGGAGTCGGGGCGAAAGCATACGCCTGTACTATCTGCCGGATCGAGCCGGAAAACAATTGTCATCTGATTCTGGAGGCGTTCTCTAAAACGAATATCCCGCTCGTATTTATCGGTAATTGGAATCTGAGTGCCTACGGCCGGGAGTTGAAAGCCGTATATGGCAAGTTCTGCAATATCCATATTGTCGATCCGGTCTATGACAGGGAACAACTCTTCGTGCTCCGGAAACAGTGCCTGTTTTATATTCACGGACATAGCGCCGGCGGAACCAACCCGTCGCTTGTGGAGGCCATGTCCTGCGGCGCTCCGATTCTGGCGTTCGATGTGGGTTACAATCGGGAGACGACCGGTCATAAAGCCTGTTATTGGAGCACTCCGGAGGAACTGGCCGCTCTTGCTGCCGAAAGCCGGGAGGATACTTCCGGCAGTATGGAACGGCTGGCTAATGAATGTTACACGTGGCGTAAAGTTGTCGGTCAGTATGAAGCGATTTACTGAATTCCCGTTGCCGGGAGCAATCCATGATTTCCTATGACGCTAAATCCTGCCGACCGGGTGTTGCTGCGGTTGCTTGCCGCGGCGATAAATATGCAGGAACCGGCTCTCGATAAGGCGTTGTCCGATCCGGAATGGAGCCGGGTATATGGGCAGGCGGCGCAGCAGGGGGTGCTGGCCGTGGCGTGGGAGAGCGTCCGGCGGTTGTCTCCGGATTTGCAGCCGGGCCGGGGATTGAGGTTGCAGTGGGCGTACGGGGCGGAGCAGATCGTCTCGCGGTCGAAGAGACAAATGCTGGAAGCAGCCCGTTTTGCGGCTCTTTGTACCGATGCGGGCTGCCGGCTGATCCTGCTCAAAGGGATCGGATTGGCCCGTTATTATCCTTTCCCATTGCAGCGCGAATGCGGGGATATCGACATCCTTCTGCCCGAAGGGTTCGAGAAGGGGAACGAGATCGCCCGATGCCGGGGGATGAAGGTTTCGGGGCTGGATTATAAGCACAACCATATCTGCTCGAACGGCGTCATGTTCGAAAACCATCGTTATCTGACCTCTTTCAAAGGGAAGAGCGATATCAGGCGGTTGGAGCGAATCTTTCAGGACGCCGTAAAAGGCGGAGACTTCGTGCCGTTCGGAGAGGACAGATTCCATACATTGTTTCCGACGGTCAATGCACTGTATATTACCTATCATGGCTTTTTTCACTTCCTGATCGAGGGGATCACCCTGCGGCATCTGCTCGACTGGGCTTTGTTCGTCGGGAAGGAGCAGAATGCGATAGACTGGAATTATTTTTACAGGATCTGCGACGATTTGGGTTTCTCCCGGTTTGCGGATACCATGAATGCCATAGCCGTGGATGTGTGGGGCGTCCCTCTGACGAATCCGGGGGTGTCGTTTGACCGCCGCTGCATGGATAGAGTGCTGGCCGATGTGCTGGCGAACAAACGGCATGTCAGCGGATTGCCCGTTTACAAGAGACGGGCGAAGCTGGTTTGCAACATGCTTTCGTCACGCTGGAAATACAGACAGCTTTACGGGCGCAGTCTTTTCGGGGAGATGGCGCGATCGGTGTTCGGTCTCTTGTTCGATGCTTCACCGGAATTGAAATGAGCCGCTGTTTATCCGGATTGTCCTGAAAATAGAGAGATATGATATATGTAGTTGTCTGGTCGGTCTTTCTCGTCTTGTTTTATATGCTTTTGTGGTGGCTGATACGCCGGACTCCGGTGACGGGGGACGATGACAAAGAGGTGAGCCGCATCTCCCGCCTGCTGAAACGCGTTGGCGATAAGTGGGGCGTAAAATAACACCGAATAGTATGAAGAAAGCCGGAGCGACGCTCCGGCTTTCCTCGTCGCTGAAATGCGCTGAAAATCCGTTGAAGTACGTCGGTGCCCGACTGCAGGCCGTGCGGCGTGCGGATTACTTACCTTTTGCGCTTTATCCCCGGTATTGTACGGGGATTTTCCCCTTTTCGCGGTCGGGGGGCCGACGTCCGATCTCCGTTCGGGCGATAATTCTTCGGGGCGCGTTCTTGTCTGGCGGTTGTGCGCCGTTCCGGAACCGTCGGGTTTCCGGTCGGCTTTTCATTGAAGAAATACGATTTCTGCCGCCGTTTCTCCTCCTGCGAGCGGGCGACGTAGACCTTTTCGTGCGTATAGGGATTCTCTCCGGTGTAGAACATCACCGACGAAAGTGTCATCGGCGTGGGGGTGAGGTCCTGTACCTGTTCGAGGTTGAAATGGAGTTTGCCGAGGACTTTCTCCGACAGCGAACGCATGTCGCGTTCGGTGCAGCCGGGGTGCGACGAGATGAAGTAGGGAATCAGCTGGTAGGGCAGTCCTTCGCGGCGGCAGATGCGCTGGAAATCGGCGGTCAGCCGCTCGAAGAGCGCGAACGGCGGTTTGCGCATCAGTTTCAGCACGGCATCTTCGGTGTGTTCGGGCGCGACTTTCAGTCGTCCCGACGTGTGGTATTTCACGACCGTATCGAGATAGGGACTCTCGTCAAACAGGTCGTAGCGGATGCCGCTGCCGACAAAGGCCTTTTTGACGCCTTTCACCGCCCGGATCTTTTCGTAAAGCGCCAGCAGCGGGCGGTGGTCGTTGTCCAGATTGGGGCACATCTTCGGATGCAGGCACGACGGGCGGCGGCATTTGCGGCACAATTCCCGGTCGCGTCCGCCCATGCGGTACATGTTGGCCGACGGGGCGCCCACGTCCGACAGATAACCTTTGAAGTCCGGCATCCGGGTCACGCGCTCCACCTCTGCGAGGATGGAACGTTCGCTGCGCGAGTTGATGAACTTGCCCTGATGGGCCGATATGGTACAGAACGAACAGCCGCCGAAGCATCCCCGGTGGATATTGACCGAGTGTTTGATCATCTCCCACGCCGGAATATCCCCTTTGCCGTTGTAGCGCGGATGCGGTGCGCGCTCGTAGGGAAGGTCGAACGAGTGGTCCAGCTCGTCGGTCGAGAGTGTCGTGTTGGGCGGCGTGACGACCACATAACGGTCGCCCACGGCCTCGATGAGCGTCGCCGTCGGCTCCATCAGGTTGCTCTGGGTCTCGATGATGGTGAAATTCTCGCCGAAGGCCCGTTTGTCCCGCACGCACTCTTCGTAGGCGTGCAGCCGGATCGTCTCCGCCGGGTCGAGCCGCTGCACGTAACCGTCGTCGGCCATGAAGGCTACCTGCCGCAGTTTGCGCAGCAGTTTGGCGTTGTAGCCGTTCCGCATGGCTTTGGCGACCTGCTGCACGACCCGTTCGCCCATGCCGTAGATCAGCAGGTCGGCGCCGCTTTCGGCCAGCACCGAGGGTTTGAGCGTGTCGTTCCAGTAGTCGTAATGGGTCAGCCGCCGCAGGGAGGCTTCGATGCCTCCGACGACCACCGGAACGTGCGGAAACAGCCGTTTGAGAATCTGCGTATAGACCTTGACGGCGTAATCGGGCCGGAACCCCGCCTTGCCGCCGGGCGTGTAGGCGTCGTTGCTCCGAAGGCGCAGGTTGGCCGTGTAGTGGTTGACCATCGAATCCATCGATCCTGCCGAGACGCCGAAGAAGAGCCGCGGCGCGCCGAGTTTGGTGAAGTCGCGCAGGTCGTCCCGCCAGTTGGGCTGCGGCACGATTGCCACGCGGTAGCCTTCGGCTTCGAGCAGACGGCCGATTACCGCCGCGCCGAATGCCGGATGGTCGATGTAGGCGTCGCCCGAAAAAAGGATGACGTCCAACTGCTTCCATCCGCGTGCGCGGACCTCTTTTATCGTGGTCGGTAGAAACAAAGCGTGGTTTATTTTCGTAACTGTTTATTTTGTATGGCTTTCCGGCCGGCGCAGGCGGCATTTGCAAATCCGTTCCTATTCCCAAACCCTTCCCTCTGGAAGGGCTTTCTGCCGCCCTGCGGCAGCAGGTGAAAGCATGCCGCTGTACTTTCCGGTGCGGCGGGTGTCTTCGGATTTCTCCGTATGCGATGTCCGCGCGTATGCGGTTGCCGTGTTTTCGGGGACAGGACCGCGGATTTGTGCCGAAAGACCGCTGCCGGACCGCTTATCCATTATTGCTCTCCTTCGACGCCGCGGCGTAGGTGTCCCATTTTTCGAGCAGCGCGCGGAAATCGTCGGGCAGTTCGCTCTCGAAATAGACAGCCTCGTGCGTCATGGGGTGTACGAAGCCCAGCGACTGCGCATGCAGGGCATGGCGGGGCATTACTGCGAAGCAGTTTTCGATGAACTGCTTGTATTTCGAGAAGGTCGTTCCCTTGAGGATGCGGTCGCCGCCGTAGCGTTCGTCGTTGAAGAGCGGATGCCCCTGCCACGACATATGGACGCGGATCTGGTGCGTGCGGCCCGTTTCGAGCCGGCACTCGACCAGCGTCACGTAGCCGTAACGCTTCAGCACCCGCCAGTGGGTCACGGCGTGCTTGCCGTCCGAGCCGTCCTCGAAGACGAACATTTTCTGCCGGTCGCGGGGGCTGCGCCCTATGTTGCCCGTGATGGTCCCTTCGTCCTCTTCGAAATTGCCCCATACCAGCGCCACGTAACGCCGCCCGATGGTGTGGTCGAAGAACTGTTTGGCAAGCCGCGCGTGCGACTGTTCGTTTTTGGCGACCACGAGCAGCCCTGAGGTGTTCTTGTCGATGCGGTGGACCAGTCCCGCGCGCATGTCGCCCTCCTGAAACAGGGGCAGGTTGCGCAGATGGTAGGTTAGCGCGTTGACGAGCGTGCCGCTGTAGTTGCCGTGACCGGGATGCACGACCAGCCCCGCCGGTTTGTTGACGATCAGCAGGTCGTCGTCCTCGTAGGGTATTTCGAGCGGAATGTTTTCGGGGATGATCTCCACCTCGCGCCGCGGATAGGGCATCACGATCTGGATGCGGTCGAGCGGTTTGACCTTGTAGCTCGACTTGGCGGCCTTGCCGTTCACGAGTATGCTGCCGCTGTCGGCCGCCGCCTGAATGCGGTTGCGCGAGCACTTCTCCATGCGTACGGTCAGGAACTTGTCCAGCCGCAGCGGAGCCTGCCCTTTGTCGGCCACCACGGCGAAATGCTCGTAGAGTCCGGCGCCCTCGCCGTCCTCGTCCGCCGTCTGCCCGTCGTCGAGTTCCGGGGCCTCGGTTATGTAGCGTTCGTCGGCCATCAGTCGAAAAATCCGTCGTTATCGGTTGCGGGCAGGATTTCGGGCTGTTCTTCCCCGGCGGCGGCCGCCTGTTCGAATTCGGCCTGCGCCAGCGAGTCGGCGCGCTCGCGTTCGAGCCGCAGCCGCTCTTCGGCGGCTTCGCGGGACTGCTTCTCGGCGGTGGCGCGGTGCTGGGCGAGTTTTTTCTCGTCGAGCGTCAGTTTGAGATCGACGCGCGAACCCAGCGCGGCGCTCCGCTCGGCCGTCGGAACCTGCACGTAGACGCGGGCGTCTTTCTGGTTCAGCAGGTTGATGCCTTCGTCGAAGTCGATCTTGCCGACATTGAGCCCCAGCTCCCACAAACGGCCCTTGGCCTCCTTGAGCGGGAATCCCACCAGCCGCGGCACGACCGTCGAGCCGAAACCGCCCTCGACGCCCACGTAGAGCGTTACGCCCGATCCCATTTCGGCCTGAATCCTGCTGTTCTGGGTGACGGGGCGCCCTTCGCAGTACTCTTCCAGCACATAGTTGGTCGCCATGTCGGCGCGGTAGATCAGTTCGCCGATTTCGAGTCCTGCGATCTCCAGCATGTTCTTGGCCTGCCGCAGCGAACGTCCCGCCACGTAGGGCACGGGCACCATCTTCTGCCGGAACGAGTTGATCGTGATATAGACCGTACGTCCGGGTTTGACCTCCACGCCGCCTTCGGGCAGCTGGTCGAGGACGATGCCGCCTTCGTAGGCCGGCACGAACAGCGAGTCGTTGATATGCAGTTCGAGATCGTATTTGCGGGCCGTGCGCTGCGCGTCGTCGAGCTTCACGCCCGAAAAGTCGGGCACGATGCGGCGGGCGCCGTGGCGCGTGCCGACCTGCATGACGAAATGCGCCGTGACGGCCATCGCCAAAATGATCGCCGCTATCAGCACGAGGTTGTATGCCAGCTTGTTCTGCCGCAGTTTCTTCCAGTAATATGTCAGTTTCTCCATTTTCGCGGGAGTTGTGTTTTGTGTCCGTCTGTTTTCTCCGGGCGGGGCGGACTGTTCCTATCGGTCCGGAAGTTCGTTGTAAAACGTGTCGCGCTCCACGGCGCGGCAGCCTGCCGCCCGTACGATGCGGTGCATCTCCTCGACGCTCATCGAAGGCCGCCGGTCGTCGGCCCCGGCCATCGAATAGATTTTCGTCGTGTCGTCGATCGTGCCGTCTATGTCGTCTGCGCCGAAGGCCAGTGCCAATTCGGTCGTCGCCTTGCCGTACATCACCCAGTAAGCCTTGATGTGGGGCACGTTGTCCAGATAGATGCGGCTCATGGCCAGCATCCGCAGGTCTTCGATCACCGATACCTCGCCGATCTCCGACATCGGGTTGCCGAAATTGCGGTATTTGAGCGGGATGAAAGCGTTGAACCCGCCTGTGAGGTCTTGCAGTTCCCTGAGGCGCCGCAGGTGGTCGATGCGGTGGCGGAGTTCCTCGACATGCCCGTAGAGGATCGTGGCGTTGGTCGGGATGCCGAGCCGGTGGGCCGTTTCGTGCACTTCGAGCCATTCGTCCGTCGATCCCTTGTCGGGGCAGATGCGGCTGCGGATCTCTTGGTCGAAAATCTCCGCGCCGCCGCCCGGAATGGCCTCCATTCCGGCCTCTTTGAGCCGCCGCAGACCCTCCTCGACCGAGAGTCCCGCCTTGCGGATCATGTACGACAGCTCGATCGCCGTGAAAGCCTTGACTGCCGCTTCGGGCAGTATCGCCTTGACGCGGCGGATCATGTTGATATAGTATTCCAGTCCGTGGTCGGGGTGTACGCCGCCCACGATATGGACCTCGGTGATGCCTTTGCCCTGCCGGCCGCGGGCGATCTGCTCGACCTCCTCCATCGTGTAGTCCCACGCTTCGGGGCTTCCGGCCGGCCGGCGGTAGGAGCAGAAACGGCAGTTGAAGACGCAGCGGTTCGTCGGCTCGATGTGGAAATTGCGGTTGAAGTAGACCTTGTCGCCGCTCACGCGCCGCTTGCGCTCCGTCGCCAGCTCGCCCAGCAGCCACAGGGGGGCTTCGCGCCAGAGCCGTGCGGCTTCGGCGTCGCCGATACGCGCTCCGCGGCGTACTTCGGCGGCTATGTCGTCGATCTGCTGCATCTTATTTGGGGGCTTTCCGGTAGAGGTAGACGGCGATGAATAGGTAGATGATGTTCGGCAGCCAGACGGCCAGTCCGGGCGGCAGCGTGCCGCTCTTGGCGAACTCCTCGAAGAAACGGTTGAACAGGATGTACGAGAAGCAGAGGCCGGTGCCGATTCCGATGTGGAGTCCCGTTCCGCCGCGCACCTTGCGCGACGAGAGCGACACGCCGATCAGCGTCAGGATGAAGGTCGAGAGCGGATAGGCGAAGCGGGCGTGTTTCTCGACCTCGATGATGTTGATGGCGTCGGAACCTTTGGCCCGCTGCTGGTCGAGGAATTCGTTCAGCTCCGTGATGTTCATCGTCTGTATCAGGTCGTTGATCTCGCCCAGCTCGGTCACTTCGAGGTTGATGAGCGTGTCGAGGTTGCGGAACTGCTCGAATTTTTCGACGCCCAGCGAGTCGAATTCGCGTTTGGTGTAGCGCGGCGCGGTCCAGCGTTTGGTTTCGGGGTTGAACTTCACGTCGGACGCTTCGAGCGAGCGGGTCATCGTGCCGCTGTAGTAGTGTTCCAGCGCGAGGAACGACGCCTGCTGCGATGCGTCATTGTAGCCGCGGATGTAGGCGAACGTGCCCGGCTCGATCTGCCGGTAGATATGGCGGTTGAACTTGTTGTTCTGCTTGCGCTTGATGTACTGCGATTCGAAATTGACGATGTGTCGCTGCGAAATGGGGATCAGCCAGAGGTTGAGCGTCAGCGACAGGCTGCCGATGATCAGCGCGCCGAGGAAGTAGGGCCACATCAGGCGGCGGAACGACATGCCGCCCGAAAGCATCGCCACGATTTCGGTCTGGTAGGCCATCTTCGAAGTGAAGAAGATGCAGGCGATGAAGGTGAACAGACCGCTGAACTGGTTGATGAAGAAGGGGATGAAGTTCAGGTAGTAGTCGAAGATGACGTCCCGCAGCGGGGCGTGCAGCTCCGTGAAGTCGTCGATCTTCTCCACATAGTCGAACAGCACCACGACGATGATGATCATCGCGATGGCGAAGAAGTAGGTCGCAAGGAACTTGCCGAGTATGTAGCGGTCTAAGATCTTAAACCCCGGAAATCGCAGTTTCATACGCTTTTATAGTCTTCGTGTCAGTTTTGCGACCATCGCATCCTTCCACGGCTTGAAATCCCCGGCGGCGATATGTTCGCGCGCCATCCCCACCAGCCGCAGGTAAAAGGCGATGTTGTGCAGCGAGGCGATCTGCGCCGCCAGCATTTCGCCGCACGTCACCAAATGGTGCAGGTAGGCCTTCGTGTAGAGCGTATCGACGAACGCCGTGCCTTCGGGGTCGATCGGCGAAAAGTCGTCCTCCCACTTCTTGTTGCGGATGTTGATGACCCCTTCGGCCGTGAACAGCTGCCCGTTGCGGCCGTTGCGCGTGGGCATCACGCAGTCGAACATGTCCACGCCGCGCTCGATCGCTTCGAGGATGTTGACCGGCGTGCCGACGCCCATCAGATAACGCGGCCGCTCCTCCGGCAGTATGGCGTTCACCACTTCGATCATTTCGTACATCACGTCGGTCGGCTCTCCGACCGCAAGACCGCCGATGGCGTATCCGTCGGCGTCGTACTGCTTCACGTTCTCGGCCGCGTGCGCCCTCAGGTCGGGATAGGTGCACCCCTGCACGATCGGGAACAGCGCCTGATAATGCCCGTATTTGGGTTCGGTCTGATGGTAGCGGTTGAAACAGCGCTCCAGCCACCGCTCGGTGAGCGCCAGCGACTTGGCGGCGTATTCGCGCGGTGCGTCGCCCGGAGGGCACTCGTCGAAGGCCATCATGATGTCGGCGCCGATCGTGCGCTCGGTGTCCATCACGCTTTCGGGGGTGAAGAGGTGTTTCGATCCGTCGATGTGCGAACGGAAGTGACACCCCTCCTCCTTGAGCTTGCGGCATGCCGCAAGCGAGAAGACCTGAAATCCGCCGCTGTCAGTCAGCATCGGGCCTTCCCACGTCGAGAAACGGTGCACGCCGCCGGCCTTTTCGATGATCTCCATGCCGGGCCGCATGTAGAGGTGGTAGGTGTTGGCCAGAATGATCTGCGCACGGGCTTCGTCGCGCACGTCGCGGTGGAAAATGCCCTTGACCGTCGCCGCCGTGCCCACGGGCATGAAAATCGGGGTGCGGATGACGCCGTGGTCGGTCGTCAGCTCGCCTGCGCGGGCTTTGGTCGCCGGATCCTTATGCTGTAATGTAAACTTCATGCTCATATATTCGGCAAAAATACATAAAATAATCTGATTTGGGAATTCTGAATTCTAAATTGTTTTGTACCTTTGCGCATATTTCGCCTGTATGCAATTTTTCGATACGCTTCTGACATGTTACGGCTGGGAAGGCATCGCCCTTGCGGGGGCCGTGCTGGCCATGTTCGGCGTGCAGCTGTACTACTATATTTTCGTTTACGGCCGGATTCCCGGCTACAAGAACAACCGCCGCAGCGCGGTGCTCGACGCCGAACCTCCGGTGTCGGTGGTCGTGCCGCTCTTCTCGGAGGATTATTCGTTCGTCGAGGAGCGTCTGCCGCTGATGCTGGCCCAGAGCTACCCCGACTTCGAGGTGGTGATCGTCTACGTGGGCCACGACTCCGATTTCTACGAGGACCTCGTGCGGCTCAAACAGTCGTTCCCGCAGATCGTGACGACCAAGATCCACCTCGACCCGCGCTTCCCGATTTCGCGCAAGATGGCGCTCAACGTCGGCATCAAGTCGGCGCACCACGAGCATATGGTCTTCACTTCGACCGACGCCTGCCCGCAGACCGACCGCTGGCTGTCGCTCATGGCCAAGGGCTTCACGCGGGGCGAGATCGTCGTGGGCTACTGCGGCGTGGAGCGCAAAAAGGGCTTTTCGAACTACATGATGCGCGCTTGGCGCATGATGCACTCGGCCGACTGGCTCGCCCGCGCCGTGCGGCGCCGCGCCTATCGGGGCACGCTCCACAACTTCGGGTTCACCAAGCGCATCTACTTCGGAGCCAACGGCTTCAGCCACCTCAATATGAACATCGGCGAGGACGACCTCTTCATGCAGAAGGTCATGACGCGCGACAACGTGAGCGTCATCCTCTCGCCACGGGCTTCGCTGCGCGAAAAGACGTGGGGCGGCATGGGCTGGTGGATGAGCCAGCTGCGCTATTACGGCTCGGCGTTCCGCTTCTATCCGCAGACGGTCCGCAACTATATCCAGTGGGAGCTGGGATCGCGCTCGCTCTTCTTCCTGACGGTCGTCTGTGCGGCTGCGGTGATGCCGTTCGAGTTCAAGATCGCGGCGCTGGCCCTGCTGGTGATCCGCTTTCTGATCGTGGCGATCGAGGTGCGGCGCATCGCGCGCCGTCTGGGCGAATCGGGCATGATGGGCCGCTATTTCGTCTACGACCTGCTGAGTCCGCTCTGGGCCTTGGCGCTGAGCGTGATGCTGATGCGCAAAGACGACCGCGTATGGAGATAGCCGACTATATCGTCGCCGAGGACCGGCGGCTGGTGGAACTGGTGCTCGAAGGCGACGATACGGCCTTCGAATACCTTTTCAACCGCTACCGCGACGCTATCCACCGGTTGTTCGTGCAGCGGCTGGGCGGGGTGAACGACGCCGACGACCTGCTGCAGGAGACCTTCATCAAGGTTTATATCAACCTGCACCGCTACAGCACCGACTATACCTTCGGACAGTGGGTCTACACCATCGCCCGCAATACGTTCATCGACTTCGTGCGCCGCCGTCAGGACGACCTGTCGATCGACGAGCGTTTCTCGTCGCCCCCCTCGACGGCCCCGACCCCTGAGGAGAGCGTCATCAGCCTCCAGCAGCGGACCCAGATCGAGCATTACCTCGAACGGCTGACGCCGCGTTACCGGACGCTGATCGTCATGCGCTTCTTCGACGAATACTCCTACGAGGAGATCGCCGCCAAGCTCACCCTGCCGCTGGGCACCGTCAAGACGCAGATCCACCGCGCCCGCGAGCAGATGTGCAAACTGATCGCGCAGGGCGACGAACGATGACACGATTTAAGGATTAAAAGTCAAGATTTGGAACTGATTCTCAAATATTTCCCCGAACTCACCGACTGCCAGCGGCAGCGGTTTGCGGCGCTGTACGACCTTTACGCCGACTGGAACGCGAAGATCAACGTCGTCTCGCGCAAGGATTTCGACCAGCTGTACCTGCGTCACGTGCTCCACTCGCTGGCTATTGCCAAGGTCTGCGCGTTCGACGCCGGGGCGCGCATTCTCGACGTCGGCTGCGGCGGCGGCTTTCCGTCGGTTCCGCTGGCGATCCTCTTCCCCGAAGCGCGTTTCACGGCCGTCGATTCCATCCGCAAGAAGATCGCCGTCGTCGAAGGCGTGACCGCGGGACTGGGTCTGCGGAATCTGGAACCCCGCTGCGCGCGTGCCGAAACGCTTCCGGAACGCTACGATTACGTCGTTTCGCGCGCCGTGACGGCCATGTCCGAATTCGTGAACTGGGTCTGGAACCGCCTCGAACGCGGACAGCGCGGCACCCTGCCCAACGGCATTCTCTACCTCAAGGGGGGCGATCTGGCCGAAGAGCTGGCGCTGACCGGCAAACGGTGGGATGTCTACGACATTGCGCGCTTCTTCGAAGAGGAGTTCTTCGAGACCAAGAAAGTGGTCTATACGCCCAAGAAATAACGATTGCGGCAATTTGCGGACGCCGCTATTCCTGCGGCTCCTCCGGATAGGTTATCCCCGCGAAAAATTTCTCAAGCGAGATATTGTAAAATTTGCAGAATTTGGCGATAGACTCCAAAGAGGGGAATTTTAGCTCGTTTTCGTAATGCGAAATACTCAAGTGAGTATTGTGCATTACATACTCTTTCGTATGGTTGTGCTGTTCCCGGATTTCCGTTAGTCGCCGGGCAATCAAATCTACCAATATGGGGTTTGTGGGTTTCAAATCATCTGTATTTTAGAAAAAATGATTCACATTTGACAGAAGTAGGATATGGTGCGCTGGCTGTGAATTTCGTATGATTGATTTATTCCTTTGCCGGATAGTCTATTGGTGAAAAGAATTCGACGATAGTTATATTGTAGAACTTGCAAAGGATAGCTATTGTCGTCAGTGACGGAAAATCCCGGCCTGTTTCAAGATGCGGAATATCCAAGCCGGTGTATTCATTTACGTATTCTTGCGTATAATGGTGAGCTTCACGTAAATTTTTTATACGTTGAATAACCATTTTGAATAATTCTTCGTCGCGGCGTTGCTTTCTTTTGGCCATTTTAACTCATTTTCACAAAAAAATGAATCTTCACGCCTTTTCATATTCAATACCCTTGAAAAATTCTTCTAAAGTAACGTTATAGAAATTACAGAGTACTGTCAGCAGGACGATTGTAATATTCGTAGTACCAACTTCATACAAACCTACATTCACTTTGGTTCGATCGGTTACTACCTCTTGGGTTAGCCCGCGCTCGATCCGGATTTGTTTCAATCGACTTGCGACTGAACGCAATAATGTATCGTTTGTATGCTTCACTTAAGTTATTTTATGCAAATAACAGACGGTATGTATTATTTTTGCTCCTATGAATTCGTAGGAATTAAAATGTTTTTCTATCTTTGTCCTTAGATTTTATTTAATTTTTTGACAAAAATTATGCTAATTTTGCATTTGAATAATTCGGCATAGCCGATGGACATACTATAAAGGGTAAACAACTCTTTATGCCTTTCAGTAAACATAGGAAATTTACGAGATCAGGGTATAATAGTTGTCAGTCCTTGTTATGTCCTGCTTGCAGAAGGCAAGCAGGGCGACAAGGGCGCAGGACAGCTTCTGATCATGGTTTCCTATGACCTACTGAAAGAGCTGCAAATGCGCCCCTTTTTTATGTCTATGAGGGGCGTGATTTCAAACTATCAACCCTGTCATAATGTCACGAACAATCTATTTTGAGGCGAATGTATTATCCGGCGGCCTGCGGTCGCCGGGCGTTGCCGTGCCGTTTGCCGGGGTTGATTCCATAAGGACGGGCGGCGCGGCCCTGCGATCTGGTGAGCGGCACGATGAAATCCCGCATCGCTTCGTCCTTTTTCTGTTACAGCCGGGTGCGGGCTGCCGAAATGAATTCTTCATATATCTGATGAGTTGCGTCACGGAGTTGTTTCGGTCCTGCATCCGGCTTTTTATTCGGCAAAGAGGGCGGTTATTCGGAATATTGATTATCTTTGTGTCATGATTAAGATCCTCCATAAATCGGATTCGGTGTTGTAAACGATTCGTACCCGCCGTACGGATCGTCCTTTCGTTCGCTCCCGGACTCTCTCCGGGGGTAATTTTCATGTAATTGGTTCAGTTTTTTTAATCCGCGTACGACGATAAAGGCATTGCCATGCCTTTACGTGTACGCCGCAATACTTCAAGACAATGAGTAACGAAAATAACGCCATTCACGGATTTGACGTCAATCTGATCTGCGATTTTTTCCTGAATACCGAACGGCAGGGGCCGGGAAGTCCCGAAGTGACCATCAAGGCGCTGAGTTTCATCGACAACCTGACCGACGAATCCCTGATCGCCGACCTCGGCTGCGGGACGGGCGGTCAGACGATGACGCTGGCTCGGCATGCGCCGGGACGTATTACGGGTCTCGACTTCTTTCCGGGATTCATCGACCGTTTCAACGCCGACGCCCGGAGACTGCACCTCGCCGACCGGGTGAAGGGCGTCGTCGGTTCGATGGACGCCCTGCCTTTCCGCGCCGGGGAGCTGGATCTGATCTGGTCCGAGGGGGCGATTTACAACATCGGCTTCGAGCGGGGCCTGAACGAGTGGCGCGAATACCTGAAGCCGAGCGGCTATCTCGCGGTCTCCGAAAGCGTGTGGTTTACCGACGAACGTCCGACGGAAATCCATGATTTCTGGGTAGACGCCTATCCTGAGATAGATACGATACCCAACAAGGTGGCCCAGATCCATCGGGCGGGGTATCTTCCGGTCGCGGCCTTCGTCCTGCCGGAGACCTGCTGGACGGAACACTATTTCGCGCCGCTGGCCAAGGCGCGGGAGCTGTTCGCGGCGAAATATCCGGGGGACAGCACCGCCGAAGGGCTGATGGCGTTCCAGCGTTATGAGGAAGAGCTGTACCGCAAGTACAATGAGTTCTACGGGTACGTCTTTTTCATTGCGAGAAAGCCGAATCCGCGCCGGACGCTGTGTCCCGGTCCTATGTCGAATCCCGGTTCGACGTCGTGTCCCGGTCCGGCGGCGGTTACCTGCGCTTCGAGCCGTCGATGATCTTCTGGACGCTCTCCATGAACTCCTTCGGAGCCGATGCGCCTTGTATGCGTCCCAGCAGCTCGCCCTGCGTGTCGAAGACCAGATAGAGCGGAATGGCTCCGCTGCCGTAACGCTTCATCAGCTCCTTGCCCGTGGGTTTGTCGGTGTCGTATTTGGCCGCGACGAAACGCTGCTGCATGAAGTCGCCGACGTCCTTGCGCGAGAAGACTTCGCGTTCCATCATCCGGCAGGGCGGGCACCACGAGGCGTAGAGGTCGATGAAGACCAGCTTGCCGCTCTTGATCGCCATTTCGCGCACGGCGTCCGTCGATTTGGTTTCGAATTTTACCTGTCCCTGCGCCGCACCCGCTCCGAGTGCTAGCAACAGGACGAAGATCAGTTTTTTCATGGCATCTTGTTTTACGGCTAACGTGCAAGAACCGTGCTCTATTGCCCGTCCTCCGCCGCCGCGGTGCTCAGCAGTCCGCAGGCGGCCTGAATATCCTCGCCCCTCGAAGCGCGGATCGTGGTCTGTATCCCCTTCGCCGTCAGCGTGTCGCGGAAGCGGATCATCGCCTCGTCGTCGGGCGAGAAGTAGGGCGATCCGGGGATTTTGTGGAACCGGATCAGGTTGATGCGGCACTTGATGCCGTCCAGCAGGCGGCACAGCTCGCGGATATGCCGCGGCGAGTCGTTCAGGCCGCTCATCACGATATATTCGAACGACACGCGCCGCTGGTGGGTGAAGTCGTACCGGCGCAGGATGGCCGCGACTTCGGCGATCGGCCATGCCCGTTCGACCGGCATGATTGCGGCCCGCTCCTCGTGAAACGGGTTGTGCAGACTTACGGCCAGATGCACTTTCGTCGCGTCGAGAAACCGCTGCAGTTCGGGCGCTACGCCCGCCGTGGAGAGGGTGATGCGCGTCGGCGACCAGCCGAAGCCCCACTCCGAAGTCATGATTTCGAGCGCCCGCAGTACGTTGTCCGTGTTGTCGAGCGGCTCGCCCATGCCCATGAAGACGACGTTCGTCAGACTGTCGCGTTCGGGCAGCGAGACGATCTGGTTGAGGATTTCGGCCGTCGTCAGCGAGTGTTGCAGCCCCTGCCGTCCCGTCGCGCAGAATTTGCATCCCATGCGGCATCCGGCCTGCGACGAGACGCACAACGTGGCCCGCTCGCCGTCGGGAATGTAGGCCGATTCGATCCATGCGCCCTGCTGCGTGCGGTAGAGGTACTTTTTCGTTCCGTCGGCCGATTCGGTGATCCGCGCGGGCGGGGTGAATGCGGGGCGGAAGCGTTCGGCCAGCTTAGCGCGGTGCGCCGCGGCGATGTCGCTCATCCGCATCGGGTCCTCGACGTGTTTCGCATAGAGCCAGCGGGCCAGCTGTTTCGCGGCGAAACGCGGCATTCCCAGCTCGGCGCACACGGCGGCGAGCTGCTCCGGGGTCTTCCCGTATAACGTTTCCGAAAGGGCCATTTTTTCGTCTCCTGCGAGCTGTTTTCCGGCACAAAAGTAGGCAAAAAATAAAGATTTTTGTGCGGGATGGCGCATTTTTGAATTTTTATCCATATATTTGTGGTGCATAGCATGCCTGTGCGTGATTTTTGACTTTGCCGAACAATTAAAATTCAAATAAATGGAAATTAAGAAATCACCCAAAGCAGACCTTCAGAACAAGCGGGGTCTTTTGCTTGAAATCGGCCTTGTAGTGGCTCTCGTGCTGGTTATCGCCGCTTTTGCCTACACGCCGAAGGAACACCGTATCGAGAAAGTCGACCTGAACTACGGTCCGGTCGAAGAGGAGATTACCGAGATTACCCGTCAGGACCAGAAGCCGCCCGAACCTCCCAAGAAGGTCGAGGTGAAGGTGATCGCCGACCTGCTGCAGGTGGTGACCAACGACACGAAGATCACGACCGAAGTGGACTTCGCCGAGTTCGACGAGAATACCGAGGTGATTCAGCAGGTGGAGGTTGTCGAGGAGACTATCGAGGACGACCAGCCGTTCCTGATCGCCGAGACCATGCCCTCGTTTCAGGGCGGCGACCTCAATACCTTCCGCAACTGGGTTCAGCAGAACGTCAAGTTCCCGCAGATCGCCCTTGAGAACGGTATTCAGGGCCGCGTGGTGCTTTCGTTCGTGATCGAGAAGGACGGCCGTCTGACCAATATTCAGGTGCTCCAGACCCCCGACCGTTCGCTTTCGGAAGAGGCGATCCGCGTGCTGAACAAGTCGCCGAAGTGGAGTCCCGGAAAACAGCGTAATCAGGTTGTACGTGTGAAGTATACCCTGCCCGTTGATTTCCGCGTGCAGAACTAACCGGATGAAAGGGCTTCGGCGTGACCGGAGTGCTCCGTGACAATAAATAGGGTATCCTGCTTCCGGCGGATACCCTTATTTGTAGCATAGTGTTTGCTCCCCTCCGGGGTGTGCGGCGCCGGATTCCGGAGCGCGGCGCATGTGTAACGTTAAAATTTGAAAAACGAATTGGAAGAAAATAAGAACAAGACTCCGAATGCCGGGACGGCTTCCGACGGCCGGGAACGTGCCGTACTGGTCGCCGTCGTGCGTGACGATCAGGACCCCCGGCAGGCTGCCGAATTCCTCGACGAACTGGAGTTTCTGGCCGAGACGGCCGATATCGAGAGCGTGAAGCGCTTCACGCAGCGACTTCCGCAGCCCTCGTCCCGTATTTACGTGGGTCCCGGCAAACTGGAGGAGATCGCCGGCTACTGCAAGGAGCAGGAGATCGACGTGGTGATTTTCGACGACGAACTCTCACCGTCGCAGACGCGCAATATCGAAAAGGCGATGCCGTGCCGTATCCTCGACCGTACGCGCCTGATTCTCGATATTTTCATGTCGCGGGCGCAGACCGCCTATGCCAAGACGCAGGTGCAGCTGGCCAATTACGAGTACATGCTGCCCCGGCTTTCGGGTATGTGGACCCACCTCGAACGGCAGCGGGGCGGCACGGGAACCCGCGGCGGCGCGGGCGAACGCGAAATCGAGACCGACCGCCGTATCATCCGCAACCGGATCGCCAAACTCAAGGAGGACCTGCGGAAAATCGACCGTCAGATGGCGGTCCAGCGCTCCAACCGCGGTTCGATGGTCCGCGTGGCGCTGGTGGGCTATACCAACGTCGGCAAATCGACGCTGATGAACCTTATTTCGAAGAGCGAGGTTTTTGCCGAGAACAAGCTCTTCGCCACGCTCGACACCACGGTCCGCAAGGTGGTCTTCGACAACCTGCCGTTCCTGCTTTCGGATACGGTCGGGTTCATCCGCAAACTGCCGACCGAGCTGATCGAATCGTTCAAATCGACGCTCGACGAGGTGCGCGAAGCCGATCTGCTGGTGCATGTGGTCGATATTTCGCATCCGCAGTTCGAAGAGCAGATCGACGTGGTGAAGCAGACGCTTCAGGACATCGGTGCCGGCGACAAGCCCGTCTATCTGGTCTTCAACAAGGTCGATGCCTACACTTATGTCAAGAAAGACGAGGACGACCTCACGCCCGCCACGCGTGAGAATCTTTCGCTCGACGACCTGAAGAAGAGCTGGATCGCGCGTGCCAATACGCCCTGCATTTTCCTTTCGGCCCGGATGAAGACCAATATCGAGAAGTTCCGCACGGATCTTTACGGCATGGTGCGCGAGATCCATGCCGGACGCTATCCGTTCAATAATTTCCTCTATTGACCACCAAACCTCATACCCATATGACCTTGCATACTCTGAACAGTCAGAACACCGTTCTCAACAAATTCATCGCGCAGATCCGCGACAAGTCGATCCAGACCGACTCGATGCGTTTCCGCCGCAATCTCGAGCGTATCGGCGAAATCACGGCGTACGAGATTTCGAAAGAGCTGTCCTATACGCCCCGCGTGGTCGAGACTCCGCTGGGCGAAGCGACCGTCGAGACGATCGACGACCGGATCGTCGTGGCGACGATTCTGCGGGCCGGTCTTCCCTACCATCAGGGTTTTCTGAATTACTTCGACGATGCGGAGAACGCGTTTGTTTCGGCCTACCGTAAAAGTACGAAAGACGGTAAGTTCACCGTTAAGGTGGAGTATATTTCGTGCGGCGACCTCGAAGACAAGGTCCTGCTGCTGGTCGATCCGATGCTGGCGACCGGCTCTTCGCTCGTGCTGGCCTACAATGCGTTGTGCGAAAAGGGCGGCACGCCCAAATATACGCATGTCGCGGCCGTCATCGCCAGCGAGCAGGGCATCGACTACGTGAGTAAGAACATGCCGCGTCAGGCCACGACGATTTGGGCCGCGGCCGTCGATGAGGAGCTGACTTCGCGTTCCTACATCGTTCCGGGCATCGGAGACGCCGGCGATCTGGCCTACGGCGAGAAGATTTAGGGAGTGCCCGGTATGCGGTTTTCCGGGCCGGGCGTTTTTTGAGGGTGATTTGCGGCTGGAACGCTCCTTCCGATGAACGGTTCCCGGTCTGGACGATTCCGGCGGATGGGTTCCCTTTCTGGCAGGACGGCTTCCCGGACCGGATTTTTCGGGCGGAGGACTTTTCCGCAGGACGATTTCCCGGATCGAACGGTTCCGGACCGGATTTCACGGCGGCGGAATCTCCTTAGGACGGGGGATTGCGGTTGCAGGATGCGCCGCGACGTCCTGCCCGGCTGCGGAGCGGTATCGCTCCCGGCGTATATGTGCATTATTTTGCTCGTATGGTAAAGAAGAAACTGGCTTTTGTTTTCGGGGTGTTCTGCGCGACCGTCCTGCTGATGGCGGTGCAGAAACCCGTTTTTCTGGCCTACTATGCCGCGGATGCGGCGCAGGCTTCCGCGGGGGAGTGGCTCGGCGTGGTGTGGCACGGCCTGACGCTCGACAGCACCGTCGCGGGATATGTTACCGCCCTGCCGCTGCTGCTGACGCTCGCGTCGCTCTGGGTGCGGCTTCCCGAACGGATATGGCGGCGCGTGCTGAACGTTTACTTCGTGCTGATCGCTGTCCTGACGGCCGCGATCTTCGCCGTGGACGTCGAACTGTACCGGCATTGGGGATTCCGGCTCGATTCGACGGTCCTGATCTACCTTGCTGATCCGAAGGAGGCCATGGCGAGCGTCGATTTCTGGCTCGGCGTGCGGCAGACGCTTCTGGCCGCCGCCTATGTCGCGTTGATGATCTGGACCTACCGCCGTGTGGTGGGGCTTTTCGATGGCGAACCCCTGCGCCGGCGTGCCGCATTGCCGTGGACCTTCGGCCTGCTGCTGCTTGCGGGCTGCGATTTTCTGGCGATCCGCGGCGGTACGGGGGCATCGGTCGCCAATGTCTCGAAAGTCTATTTCAGCTCGAACATGTTCCTGAATCATGCGGCGACGAATCCCGTCTTTTCGTTTCTGACGACGCTCGGCGACCATACCGACTATGCTTCGGAATACCCTTTCTTCGATGAGACAACGCGCACGGCGAAGTTCGACGCCCTGCGCGGCAACGGCCCTGCGTCCGGACCTTCGGAACGCGTGCTCACGAAGACCCGTCCCAATGTCGTGGTCGTTATTCTGGAGAGTTTCGCCCGCACGATCATGGATGCCGACGTCGACGGCCGGCCCGTCATGCCCAATATGCGGCGGTTGCGGGACGAAGGCATCTGGTTCGAGAACTTTTTCGCCAATTCGTTCCGCACCGACCGCGGTGAAGTGGCGGTGCTGAGCGGATTTCCGGCCCAGACGCGCATGTCGATCATGAAGCTTCCGGCCAAGAGCCGCAGCCTGCCGTCGCTGGCCCGGTCGCTGGCCCGCGAGGGCTACGCCACGAGTTTCGTCTACGGCGGCGATCTCAATTTCACCAATCAGGCCTCCTACATGTATGCCACGGGCTGGCAGCAGCTCGTCTGGCAGAGGGACCTGCGGTTCGATACGCCGCCCTCCGACTGGGGGTACGACGATGCGGTGATGTGCGACTGGTTCGCCGACCGCGTGATCGCGCAGAGCGGGACGGGAGAGCCGTTTCTGGCGGGACTGCTGACTCTGAGCAGCCACCGGCCGTTCGACGTGCCGTTCAGTAGGTTCGACGACAGGGAGCTGAACGCCTTCGCCTTCGCCGACGACTGCGTCGGCCGCATGATCGACAAACTCAAGGCTTCGCCCGCATGGGACGACCTGCTCGTCGTGCTGGTCGCCGACCACGGCTACCCGTGGCCGCGCAGTCTGTCCTACAACGAGCCGCTGCGCCACCGCATCCCGATGATCTGGACGGGCGGCGCCGTCGCCGGACCGCGTGTGGTCGAGGAGTACGCTTCGCAGATCGACATCTGCGCCACGATCCTCGGTCAGCTGGAGGTCGCGCACGACGATTTCGACTACAGCAAGGATATTTTCGCCCCGACCCCCCCCCGCAAGTTCGCGTACTACACCTTCAACGACGGCTTCGGCGTGGTCGATGCTTCGGGCGAAGCCGTCTGGGACGCCACGAGCGGGAAAGCGGTTTCAGAGACATCTCCCGCCCTGATGGACGTGGGCCGTACGATGCTGCAGACCACCTATACCGACATCGGAAACCGCTGACGACCGGTAAAATACCTGAAATTAGGTATTGCGGGACCTGACATGAATCGTTAATTTTGCAGATATTGAGAATCTTATGTATAGAATTGGACGATACGATGCTGACGACCGCATGTGCGATCTGGTCTGCGACAGCTACCCCGTACTGCTTGTCATGAGCCGTTTCGGCATCGCGCTGGGCTTCGGCGACAAGACGATCGGCGAAGTCTGCCGCGACAGCGGGGTCGATACCGGGACGTTCCTGACCGTGGTCAATACGCATATCGACGGAGAAGCTCCCGATCCCGGCGCTGTTTCGGTCGGAGCGCTGGTGGGCTATCTGCGCAATTCCCACGACTATTTCCTCGATTTCCGGCTGCCGGGCATTCGCCGCAAGCTGATCGAGGCCATCGACTGCAGCCGCAACGACGTGGCCTTCGCCATCCTGCGCTTCTTCGACGAGTATGTCGCCGAGGTGCACAAGCATATGGATTACGAGGAGCACAAGGTTTTCCCCTATGTCGAAGCCCTGCTTGCCGGAGAGCGTCCCGAAGGGTATTCGATCGACGTTTTCCGCCGTCATCACGATCAGGTCGAGGCCAAGCTCGCCGAACTGAAGCGCATCATCATCCGTTATTATCCTTCGGGAAGCACCAACGAGCTGAACGGCGTGCTTTTTGACATCTTCACCTGCGAGCGCGATCTGGCTTCGCACAACGACATCGAAGACCGTCTGTTTATTCCGGCCATCAAACGGCTGGAGGAGGCCGGGGAGACTCCGGCCGACGTCCGGTCCGGGGACGGGGCGCGGAAACGGTCGTCCGGTGCGAAAGGAGGCGTCCGATGAAGGCGCTGAAACTCGCCGTCGCCGAATCTTCGGCTATACTGCGCTGCGGCATTATCGCCCTGCTGCACCGGATGCCTGCGGCGAACGTCGATATTCTCGAAATCGGGGATATCTCGCAGCTTGCCGCGCAGCTTTCGCGCCACCGGCCCGACGTGCTGATCGTCAATCCCGCATCGCTGGGACTCTGTACGCCGCCGCAGCTGCGGGCGCAGACCGGATGCGAGGGCATGCGGTGCGTCGCCCTGCAGCTGGCGATGACCGACGCCGCGACGCTCGGCGCCTACGACGAAGTCCTTTCGATCTACGATTCAGAGGACTGCGTGCGCCGCAAAATCGTACAGCCGGCCGATGAGTCGCCCCGCGAGGAGCGTCAGGAGCCGCTGAGCGTCCGCGAGCGCGAAATCGTCGTCTGCATCGTCAAGGGCATGAGCAACAAGCAGATCGCCGATACGCTCTGCATTTCGACCCATACGGTCATCACGCACCGCCGCAATATCGTGGCCAAACTGCAGATCCACTCCCCGGCGGGCCTGACGATCTACGCCATTGTCAACAAACTGGTCGATCTCTCGGAAATCCGGGATACGATCACCGAAATATAAACGATCATGGGACACGACCACCATCACGACCATACGGTCTCGTCGCTCAACAAGGCTTTTATCCTCGGCATCACGCTCAACGTGGCGTTCGTCGTCGTCGAATTCGCCGTCGGACTCTATTACGGGTCGATGGGACTGCTGTCCGACGCCGGGCACAACCTTTCGGATGTGGCGAGCCTGCTGCTGGCGATGCTCGCTTTCCGTCTCGCGCAGGCGCATGCCACGCCGCGCTATACCTATGGCTACAAGAAGAGTACGGTGCTTATCTCGCTGCTCAATTCGGTGATCCTGCTGATTGCCGTGGGGGTGATCGTCGCCGAGAGTATCGGCCGGATGATGCACCCGGCGCCCATCGAGGGCGGCGCGATCGCATGGACGGCGGGCGTCGGCGTGGCGATAAACGGATTCACGGCGTGGCTCTTCATGAAGGACAAGGACAAAGACCTGAACGTCAAGGGTGCATATCTCCATATGGCCGCCGATGCGTTGGTGTCGGTCGGAGTGCTGGTGTCGGGACTCGTGATCTCGTGGACGGGCTGGACGATCGTGGACCCGATTGTGGGGCTGGTCGTTGCCGCGGTGATCGTGGCTTCGGTCTGGTCGCTTACGCGCGCCAGCCTGCGGCTTTCGCTCGACGGCGTGCCCGACGGAATCCGGGTGGACGAGCTGGAACGGACGATGACCGCCGTGCCGGGCGTCGAAGCCGTGCATCATATCCATGTCTGGGCCATCAGCACGACCGAAAACGCCCTTACGGCGCATGTCGTGCTCACGGACCTGCCCCGGCTGGAAGCGGTGAAACGGGAGCTTAAAACCCGGCTCGACGGGGCCGGCGTGCACCATGCGACGCTCGAATTCGAATCGGTCGCCGAGAACTGCTGCGATTTCAGCGACTGACGGATTCGCAGACGGCTCTGCCTTTCAAATCCCCGGCTTCGCATTCTCAAAATAAAATCCGGCCCGAAAAGGGCCGGATTTTTCATGTGAGCTTCGAGGTGCCGGAACGTCATCCGCCGAAAGGTTATGCTTCAGGGTGCAGGGCCATTTCAGAGTAACGGTCCGTTTCTGGTTGCCGGATCATTTTTGGGCGCCGGACCATTTCAGGGCACCGGATCGTATCCGCTGCCGCCCCACGGGTGACAGCGCGACAGCCGTCGCAGGGTGAGCCACGAGCCTTTCAGCGGACCGTGTTTGCGCAGGGCTTCCAGCGCGTACTGCGAGCAGGTCGGCGTAAACCGGCACGACGGGGGTGTGAAAGGCGAGATGCAGAGCTGGTAGAACTTCACCAGTGCGATCAGCGGCAGGGCGCAGATACGCTTAAAGATGCTCCGCGACCGTTTCCAGAATTCGCCGGACTGCATTTGAGATCGTTTTATAGGACAACTCCTCCTTCGAAGAGTAGATCAGCGCCAGATCGAGATTGACCGGCCGGCCGTTGTGCAGCAGCAGCTTTTGCAGCCGGTAGGCCTCCTTGGTGCGGCGGCGCAGCAGGTTGCGTTTATTGGCCCTTTTATGGAACTTCTTGGGTACGGAGAACAACACCTCGGCCGAAGGTATTTCGTCGGCTTCGGCGAACCATACGTACCGGAACGGGAAGATAAAACCGCTCTCGCCGCTCTCGAACATCCGACGTACGGCGCCGAGCGAGCGGAGCCGTTCCGTACGGGGGAGCGAGCAGTCGGGCATAAGCGTATTATTTGCGGGGGTCGGCAGGACGGCGTGCGCGGCTCTTCTTGGCCAGCTTGTGCTGTTGGCTGCGGATGAACTCCTCTTTCTGCGTGTCGGTAATCAACTCGACGGGGGCTATCTCCTCGCCTTTCTGCACCTTGTTCAGGTAGATGTCGATCGCCTTGACCATCGACGGGGCTTCGGGCGTGGGGGCGTTGGCCAGTACGGTGATTCCGGCGTCGAGTGCGGCGCGCAGCGTGCCTTCGCCGAAGACAGCCACGGCGGGCAGGTTCTCCGTGCTGAATTTCTCGACCAGCGTCTTGACGTCCGACGGGGAGTAGAGCGCCAGCAGGCCGTAATCGGTCAGCGCGATGTCGTCCATGTCCGCAGCGACCGTACGGGCCAGAATAGCCGGATCGAACGACATTTTGAGCTTGGCGAGCGTTTCGGGAAGCTCAGGTTTGTGAGGTTCGCTCAGCGCCAGCAGGAACTTCTCGTCCTTGTGCTTGATGATCAGCTCGATGAACGAGGTGAACGAGCCGTCGGCAAACGAAATCTTGCGTTTGCGGTAGACGATGTATTTTTGCAGATAGAGCGCAACGGCTTCCGTCTGGCAAATGTATTTCATGGTTTCGGGCACCGTGATGCGGGCCTCTTCGCAGATGTGGAAGAAACTGTCTACCGTCGTGCGCGAAGTGAAAATTACGGCCGTGTGCGTCAGTATTTCGACCCGTTGTGCGCGGAACTCTTTCAGCGAAACGCCTACTACGCGGATAAACGGTTTATAGGCGATCTCTACTTTGTATTTCTCGGATAATTCGTAGAACGGGGACTTCTCGATAATTGCAGGCCTCGGCTGCGAAACCAATACTTTTTTTACTTTCAATTCTAACCTAATTTATGTTGTTCTTCAATCACTGAATCATCTTGCCGCAAGCAGCCCTAGGAGGCTGATTGGGAATATTTCCACGATGCAAAGGTACAAAATCCAATGCAAAATCGAAATTTTTTTGGAAAGAAACAGATTCAGTGTCTCTCTGAGATATAAGAAGACCGTTGCGAGCAACTCGATGACAATGATGCAGAACCACACGTCTCCCGTGCCCCGCGGGCACAATGCGAAGAGCAGCAGGGCGGGAATCGTGACGATGACGCCCAGCGTGAAATAGGTGCGTTTGAGCAGTATCAGCTGCGAGACGAAGGGCTGCGAGAGCGTTACGGCTCCGGCCAGCCGGACGACTCCCCGCTGGAAAAGCCCCACGCACAGACAGGCAAACGTCGCCAGCAGGCTGAGGGCCAGTACGGCGCCCTGCGGAATCGTTTCGATCAGGCTGTCCGGAATCAGCGAATCGCCGTATTTGACGGTCATGACGCCCACGAAGAGGACGCCGATGGCGGTTGCGGTGTTCAGGAAGTGCGAAAAACCGCTGCCGCCCGGATCCTCCATAAGGCGTTTGCCCGTGGCGGTGTCGTGCGATACGCGCGTCAGCAGCAGCCGTATGTCGCCCAGATTGCGGTAGAGCAGGATGGCGTAGGTTGCGGCGAGCAGCAGGACGAAGCCCTGAAAGACGGGGTTTTCGGTGAGGGACGGAGCCGGGGCCGCCGGCAGGACGCGGGCCGGAACGAGGGTCGATGCCGGACCGAATACCGCTTCAGCCGGCGCGTCGCGCCAAAGCGTGTCGGCCGTGCCCCGCAGCGGGCCTTCCAGCGAAAAGAACGGCAGCGAGTCAGCCGCCTGCGGCCCGGAATACAGCGTATCCGCCGCCAGCGAGTCCGCGCCTTGCGCCGGGGCGGGGGCGGCCGGCAGTGCGGTTCGGGGTGTGATGTTCCGGGCTGAATCGCCCGTGCCGGACAGGCCGTGTGTCGTCTCTTGGGCCGTATCGGGGGTATTCGCCGCGGTTTCTGCGGACGGATAGGCCGCAGAACGGTCCGTGCCGCGGCCATGTGCCGATGCCGATGTGTCGGCCGGAGCCTGCTGCGCAGCGGGAGCGGCGGCTTCGCGTACGGACGCGGGGCCGGGTTCCTGCATGGCGGGGAGCGGGACCGGCGCGGTATGTGTCAGCAGAGCGGTCATCCTTCGAAGATGCGTTTGAGCGTGATGCGGATCGTGGTGCCTTTGCCGATTTCCGATTCGATGACGGCGATTTTACCCTGATGGTAGTCCTCGACGATGCGGCGCGAGAGCGAAAGTCCCAGACCCCAGCCGCGGGTCTTGGTGGTGAATCCCGGTTCGAAGATGCGTTTCCAGTTGCCCTTGGGAATGCCTTTGCCCGTGTCTTTGACGTCGATCATCACGTTTTTGTCGTCCGACGAGATATGCACGTTGATCGAGCCGTGGCCCTGCAGGGCGTCGAGCGAGTTTTTCATCAGGTTTTCGACGACCCATTCGAACAGTGCGGCGTTGATGTTGGCTTGCACGGGAGCGATGGCCAGTCCGTTGTAGTCGAGCGTAACGTTGCGCGGGATGCGCTTGCGGAAATACATGACCGATTCGCCCACGATCTCGTTGATATTGGCCGGCGTGAGGGGCGTCTCGGAGCCGATTTTCGAGAACCGGTCCACGATCTTCATCAGGTGCGTGAGGTCCTTGTTCATCTCCTCGACGGCTCCCTGATCCACGTTCTGCGAACGCAGGTATTCGATCCAGCCCAGAAGCGACGAGGTCGGCGTGCCCAGCTGGTGGGCCGTCTCTTTGGCCAGACCGATCCATACGCGGTTCTGCTCGTCGTGTTTCGATGAGCGGAAGGCGATGAATCCCAGCATGATGAAGGCCGTGATGACCAGAATCTGCACGTACGGGAAATAGTAGAGCGATTTGAGCAGCGCCGAGCGGCCGTAAAAGATGATGTGGTAATGGTCGTTCGACCACCAGAACCGCACCGTGCGCGGCGGATTCTCCTCCGTCAGTTTGTCGATCATCCTGCGCAGACGGTCGGGGTGGTCGATGATCTTGTCCGGAATCAGGTGCGACCGGAACACTTCGAGGTTCTCGTTGGTGATGATGAACGGGATGTTGTTGCCGTTGGAGACGATGTCCTGAATGAGCGGGTCCTCCATCGAACCGCCCATCACGTCGCGGTTGACCCGCTCCATGGCGTGCGCCCACAACGCCACGTCATGCTGCTCCTTCTCCTTGAGCCGCTTGGCCATGTTGTTGGTGTAGAGCAGCGAGACCATGCCGAGGACTATGCCCACGATGATGACCACCACGCGGTTGCGGAACGAGAATATGTCGCGGCGGATCTTCATGGCTGTCGGTTATTTGCGCGGCGTGTCCTGCTCGGTGACGATGCGGGTGTATTCCGCGCCGTCGCCGAGTATCTCCGTGGCGCGCAGTACCTCCGGATCGTCTTTGAGCGAGTGTTCGATGACCCCTTCGGAGTACCCGTGGCGCATGACGATGTCGTTGTTGATCGTCTCGACGATCTCCTTGCGGTAGGTCTCCAGATTGGTCTGCGTATCGTCCTTTAGCTCGGCCTCGACACGGTCGAACTTCTCCTTGAGGTCTGCGAACCGGTCCTCCTCGGCGGCCTTTTTCAGTGCTTTGAGGGCGCGGCGGGTGTCCGATTCGTAGGGCACCTTCTTGTCCTTCATGAATTCGGCGAATTCGGCGTAATCCCGGTCCGTGATCGAGAAGTTGCGGATGTCGATCCGCTGATCCGGATGACGCCGCATGTAGTCGTCGCCGAAGTCCTCGATGAATCCCAGTGCATAGAGCGTCATCGCGAAGCGGCTGATGTATTCGGGTTCGGTGCGGATGTCGGGCGTGATGCCGCCGCCGTCGTAGACCTTGCGCCCGGCGCGGGTCCGGTACTCGGTGATGAGCGAGTCGGGTATGGCCTTTACCGAACCCTCCTGCGAGTGGGAGTAGTCGATGGCCTGAATGCAGCGGCCCGAAGGGATGTAGTATTTGGCCGTGGTGAGCTTCAGCATGGCGTTGTAGCCCAGCGGCCGCGGCGATTGCACGAGTCCCTTGCCGTAGCTGCGCTGGCCGATGACCACCGCGCGGTCGAGGTCCTGCAAGGCGCCGGTCACGATCTCCGATGCCGATGCCGAATTGCCGTTGATGAGCACCGCCAGCGGCAGGTCGGGGAGGATCGGCTCCGACGAGGTGCGGTAAACCTGCCGCGAATCTTCCGTGCGGCCTTTGGTGCTTACCACTTCGGTGCCTTTGGGAACGAACATGCCCAGAATCTTGATCGCCTCCTGCATGATGCCGCCTCCGTTGCTGCGGTAATCGAGGATCAGACCCTTCAGCTCTCCCTCGGTGCGCAGCTTTTCGACGGCTGCGCGCATGTCTTCGTAACACCCTTCGGTGAAGTCGCTGTGACGGATGTAACCGATGCCGTCGGCCACCCAGCCCGTGTAAGGCACGCCCGGAATGGAGATGCGCTCGCGCTGCAGGGTGACGGTCTCGGTGCTGCCGTCGAGGTGCTCGACGGTCACCTTGACCTTGCTGCCCGGTTCCCCCTTGAGCCGGGAGCTGACCTGCTCGGTCGTAAAGCCCTTGGCATCCTTGCCGTCGATGGCGAGGATCTTGTCGCCGATCTTCAGCCCGGCCCGGTCGGCGGGCGAACCCTTGTAGGGCTGGGCGATCTTCACCCAGTCGCCCTTTTGGCGGATGAGCGATCCCACGCCGCCGTATTTGCCCGTGGTGAGCAGCTCGAAGTCGGACATCTGCTCCTCAGGGATGAATTCGGTGTACGGATCGAGGTCGCGGACCATGCCTTCGGCGGCCCCTTCCATGAGTTTGTCGGGGTCCACCGGGTCTACATAGCTCAGCGACAGTTCGCGCATCATGTTGACCATGATCTCCATGTTGCGCCCCAGTCCGAAGTCGTTGCGGGCGGCGAAGGTCAGCAGGGCTGCCGCCGAAGCGGCAGCGGCGGCCGTGAGCAGATAACGGTATCCTTTTCTAATCATGTTTTGTCATTTGTATGTACGAATCCAGCTTGTATCCGGCTCTGGCCACGCCGCGGCGTATGCCGTCGATCAGGATCCACTGTCCGTACTGTGAAACTTTTATCTCGTCTTCTCCCAGCAGCGTCAGCTTGAGCAGCAGGCCGTCGGCGCGGAACGTCATTACGCCGTCCTCGTCGGTGCGAAGCGAAAAGCCTGCCGATTTGAAGGCGTTTACGATCTGTTCGCGGTTCTCCCCGACGTCGCCCTCGACCTTGCGCTGTACGAAGCCGAATTTGGGGTAGAAGGCTGCGAGCAGGACGATCACCGCGGGCAGCATCATGCCGCGCGTGGTGTGGAACATCACGTAGAAGGTCTCTTCGAGCGTCAGCGTCGCGAAGCCCGACAGCCGGTTCAGCGCCATGATCGCTGCACATAGAACGCACAAGGCGACGAAATATTTTAACGAGCGGATGAAGTATTTCATAACAGTAGTTTTTGTTGGATTCGTATCGTTGCAATGCCTTTGGTCGGTCGCCGCCGCCGTTGACGCCGTTTGTAATTTCTCCCTTCCCCTCTTTGGGGAGGGCCTTGCCGCAGGCGGCTGTTCCTGTCATCTATTTCCCCTTTCCGATCTTCCCGATGCGGTCGGCGACCTCCTGCATGAGCCATTTGGGCGTGGAGGTGGCGCCGCATATGCCGACCGATTCCGCGCCTTCGAACCATGCGGGGTCGATCTCCGCGGCTTCCTCGATGTTGCAGGTCCGGGGATTGGCCGTGCGGCACACTTCGAAGAGCACCCTGCCGTTCGACGATTTGCGTCCACAGACGAACACCACCGCGTCGAACCGCCGTGCGAACTCCTGCAGATGCTGTTCGCGGCTGGAGACCTGCCGGCAGATCGTGTCGTCGATATGCACGTCGGCGGGATTCGCCGCCCGGCGGCGCATTTCGGCCCCCAGCGCTTCGAACAGGGCGATACTCTGGGTTGTCTGCGAGAGGAAGTACACCGGTCGCGTGAAGTCGATCTGACTGAGGTCCTCCTCCCCTTCGACCACGATCGTCCGGTCGGGGACCTGCCCCGTGAGTCCGACCACTTCGGCGTGGCCCCGTTTTCCGAGAATCACGACCTGCCCTCCGGCCGGGCGCATCCGTTCGTGGGCCTTGACGACGCGGGCCTGCAGGCGGGCGACCACCGGGCAGGTGGCGTCGATCACTTCGATGCCCAGTTCCGCAGCCCGTGCATAGGTCGTCGGTGGCTCCCCGTGCGCCCTGATGAAGAGCCGGCGGCCCGTCAGGCGGGGCATGTCGGCATGGGTCACGGTGCTCAGCCCCAGCTTTTCGAGCCGCTGCACTTCGATCCGGTTGTGGACGATGTCGCCCAGCGAATAGACCGTTTCTCCCCCTGCGAGGGCCTTCTCGGCCTCCGAAATGGCCCGGACCACGCCGAAGCAGAAGCCCGATTTATCGTCGATTTCTATTCGCAAATCCTTCACTGTGCCGTTCGCCCGGCTCGTTTATTTGTTTATACGTTCCAATTCCGTCATAAACCACGCCATCTGCTGCTCGACCGTCATGCAGCTGTTGTCCAGCACGACGGCGTCGTCGGCCTGCCGCAGGGGCGATATGGCACGGCTCATGTCGGCCTTGTCGCGCTCGCGGACATTGCGCTCGATCTCCTCCAGCGACACATTGTCTCCCTTGGCGCGCAGTTCGTCGTAGCGGCGGCAGGCCCGCACCTTGGGGTCGGCCGTCATGAAAATCTTCAGTTCGGCGTCGGGGAATACCACCGTGCCGATGTCGCGGCCGTCCATCACCACGCCGCGGCGGCGTCCCATCTCCTGCTGCATGGCCACCAGCTTGCGGCGCACGGCCGGAATGGCGCTCACGCGGCTCACGCAGTTACTGACCTCGATCGTCCGGATTTTGCCCTCCGCCAGATCGCCGTTCACGTAGATGTCGCTGGCGCCGCGTTCGGGATTGAACCGGAACGTGATCGTAATCTGATCGAGCAGCCTGACGACCGCGTCTTCATCGACGATGCCCGAACGGATCGCTCCGTGTTCGAGCGCATAGAGCGTCACGGCGCGGTACATGGCGCCCGTGTCGATGAAAATGTAGCCCAGACGCCGGGCGATGGCTTTGGCGAACGTGCTTTTCCCGCACGACGAAAATCCGTCTACGGCGATTATGATTTTGTGTTTAGTATCCGACATTGGGGAATATATCAAGGAATGTTGAAAGTATCGTGTAAATACCCAGTATGCCGATGATGAGACCCGCGACGTGGTTGATCGTCAGCATGTGGCGGGGGCGGAAACGGCGGCGGAAGAGGTTGATGACGAAAGCCAGCATCGTCCACCATGCCGCGGCGCCGCCGAAGAATCCCGCGATGATGAACACCGCGCGGATGAATCCTCCCACTCCTTCGTGCGTGATGTCGCCGCCCGAAATCTTGAAGACGGCGAAGAAGGCGAGAATGTAGGGAATTACCATGATGAAGTTGGCGATCGTAAGTCCGAAAATCGAGGCGAAGTCCTGCCACAGCGAGGTTTTGCCCGCGCGGTTGCGGCGGATCTGGGGAACGGGATTCTGGGCGAAGATGTAGACGCCGACGATCACCACGAAGATGCCGCCGATTACGCGTAGCAGCGTGTTGTACTGCTCGATCTGGGTTTGGAGCATCGAATAGAAGAACAGCGCCGCCATGGCCATGAAGGTGTCGGCGCAGGCGACGCCCAAGCCCGATACGATCCCCGAACGGCGGCTTTTCGACAGCGTGCGCTGGATGCAGAGCACGGCCACGGGGCCGACGGTGATCGATGCGGCGACACCCACGCAGATGCCGCGGAACATAACGTCCAGAAATTCAAATCCCATTTTCGCTTGTTGCGGAGTTTTCAGTGAGCAAAGATACTAAAAACCTCCGATATCCGCCAAAGGGAGGCAAAAAAAGGGCGCGACGGGTTGTCTGAAATGGCCGATATGTTGATAAAATATCGAAAACTTTGGCCGCATAGTTGTATATCGGTACTTGTTAGTCAGTATTTTTGCATAAACAACAATCGGGCCTATGGCAGAAATGAAACAATTCGGGATCGACCTCGAACTCGACGATACGATCGCTCAGGGCAACTATTCGAATCTGGCGATCATTTCCCACTCCACCTCGGAGTTCATCATCGACTTCGCCGCGGTGCTGCCCGGCGTGCAGAAGGCGCGCGTCAAAAGCCGCATCATCCTTACGCCAGAACATGCCAAACGGCTGTTGCGTTCGCTGCAGGAGAACATCGTCCGCTACGAGAGCAACGTGGGCAAGATCGAGATTCCGACCCCTTCGCCGGCCTCCGAGGCGGGGCCGAAGATGGGCGAGGCTTAAAAGATAAATGAGGGCGCTGACATGCAGCGCCCTTTGTTTTGTTCGAAGGCGTGTTCCGGTCCGGCCGGGGTGCAATCCGGTTGTCCGTGCGGTCCGGATTGCCGTTCAGTCCGGGGCGGTTCGGGATGGATGATGGTGCGGAGGGCGCTCCGGTCCGGTAAAAACCGTCCGGGCGTTGCCGGCAAGTCGGGCTGTTTCGCGGGATTCGCGTTGCCCGGCCTCTCTCCGGGACGGTTTCTGCCGGCCGTCGTTGCCGGGATTATCTGTATCCCGGCTTGCGCCGTCCGGTGCCTTCGCAGCCCGTCAGGTCGTCGCCCAGCTCCGCACGGTACCGTTCGGCGACCGCTTCCAGTTTTTCAGCGATTTCGGGGTGCTGCGACAGCACGTTGCAGCGTTCGCCCGGATCGCGCCGCATGTCGTACAGCTCCTTTTCCTCGACACGGCGTGGGATCATCTCGCCGGGCATGCCGTCGTCGCCGGGCGTCCCGTAGGCGAGGTAGTCGTGCGGGAAAATCAATTTATAGGTGCCGTCGGTCACGGCTTCGAGACTGTTGTCCTGATAATAGAGACAGAGCGCGTCGCGGACCGGCGCCGCGTCGGGGTCTTCGAGCAGCGGCAGCATGCTCACGCCGTCGATCTTGTGTGCGGGCAGCGGCGCTTGGGCGATCTGGGCGAAGGTCGGCAGCAGGTCGATGTTCGAGGCCAGCCGTTCGCAGACCGTACCCGCGGGTATCGTCCCTTTCCAGCGGGCGATAAGCGGCACGCGGAGTCCTCCGTTGAAGGTCGTGGCCTTGGCTTCGCGCAGGCCTCCGGTCGATCCGGCATGGTTGCCGTAGGCGATCCACGGACCGTTGTCCGAGGTGAAGATCACCAGCGTATTGCGCTCCAGCCCCAGCTCTTCGAGCGTCCGGAGCACCTCGCCGACGCTCCAGTCCAGCTCCATCATCACGTCGCCGTAAAGCCCCTGTTCGCTTTTGCCCTTGAATTTGTCCGAGACGGCCAGCGGCACGTGCGGCATCGAGTGGGCCAGATAGAGGAAGAAGGGGCGCTCCCTGTTCTCGCGGATGAACTTCACGCTCCGCTCGGTGTAGTCCGTGGTGAGCGTGGTCTGGTCGAGGTTGTAGCCCAGTATCTCGTTGCCTTCGTAGGTCGGCAGGTCGGGGAACTTCCATTTGGGGTGGTAGGGCCACATGTCGTTCGAGTAGGGCAGTCCGTACCACTCGTCGAACCCGTGCTGCAGAGGCAGGAACTTCTTGGCGTCGCCGAGGTGCCATTTGCCGAAGATCGCCGTGGCGTAGTCGCGTTTTTTGAGCACTTCGGCGATGGTCTCCTCCTCGTCGCTGATGCCGTAGGGGCAGCCCGGATTGGGCGCATGGGCGAAGCCGATGCGGTTGGGGTAGCACCCCGTGAGCAGTCCTGCGCGGGATGCGCCGCTGATGGGCTGCGCGGCGTAGAAGTTGGTGTACCGCATCCCTTCGAGGGCCAGCCGGTCGATGTTCGGGGTTTTGTAGCCCAAGGCTCCGGAGAAGGAGAAGTCTCCGTTTCCGGCGTCGTCGAGGTTGATGAGGATGAAATTGACGTGATCGGGTCGTTTCGGCTCCGTGTCGCACGAGACGATCCCTGCGGCGGCCGCGGCCGCCGGCAGAATGGGTAGGTATTTCATGTTCGGTTTTGTTTTTTAATCCTGACGGTTAGTGTTTTGCGCTTTCGGGGGCGTAATGGGTCTCCATGATCTCCCGCATGCGCGCCGACCCTTCGTCGGTGTCCTTGTATTGTCGGCGCAGTTCGAGCATCTCGCGCTTCATCGCTCCGATCACCTCCGCATAGGCCGGGTTGCCGTACTGGTTCCGGTTCTCGTGCGGATCGGTCCGGAGGTCGTAGAACTCCCACGAGGGCGTCGAGACGCAGTCGTCCGAGCCGGTCATGCCGAGCCGGTCGCCGTAGAAGAAGATCAGCTTGTAACGGTCGTTGCGGATGCCCATGTGCGCCGGGCGTATTTCGTGCTGGGTCCAGTAACGGTAATACATGCTGCGGGGCCACTCCTGCGGCGTGTCGCCCGCGAGGTTGCTCCGGAAACTGCGGCCCTGCGCCTGCTGCGGCGGTTCGGCTCCGGCATAGTCGGCCAGCAGCGATGCGAAATCGACGTTGGTGACGATGTCCCCGTTGCGGGTTCCGGCCGGAATCTCCTTCGGGTAGCGGATCACGAAGGGCATGCGCAGCGGTTCCTCGTACATGATCCGCTTGTCGAAGAATCCGTGCTCTCCGAGGAAGTAACCCTGATCCGAGACGTAGATCACGACCGTATTCTCCGCCAGCCCCTCTTCGTCGAGCGTGCGGAGCAGACGGCCGATGTTGTCGTCGATCGCCGCGGCGCAGCGCAGGTAGTCGCGGACGAGCTTCTGATAGATGGCCCGGCGGTTGGCGACCGAATCGCCCTCGACGCCGCAGAAAGGCAGTTCGGGGTAGTAGGTCCACCAGTTCTCCGGATCGGTGTAGGCCTTGTTCCAGCGCCATGCCATCGTTTCGAGCGGCTGGCCCGCGAACGTGCGGCCCGACTTCGCGGGGCCGAATTCGAGCAGGTTTTCCGGTTCGGGGAACCTCACGCCGTCGTAAAGGTGCGCGAACCGCTCCGGGAAATCGCACGGTTCGTGCGTGGCCTTGAAGTGGCAGAACATAGAAAAGGGCTTCGTCCGGTCCCGCTCTTTGATCCAGCGGATCGCCTTGTCGGTCACCAGATCGGTCGAGAATCCCTTTTCCACCGCGCCGCCTACGCCCTTGTCGTCGTCCATCCAGTTTTCGGCCGTCTTGAATACCGGGTCGCGGTAGGTGCCCTGATCGTGGAAAACGCTGTAATAGTCGAATCCCGCTGGTTCCTTTTTCAGATGCCATTTGCCGATCAGCGCCGTCCGGTAGCCGGCCTGCTGCAGCCGCTTGGCGATGTTGTCCTGTTCGGGACGCAGTGCGTCGTCGAGCGTGTAGACGCCGTTCAGGTGGCTGTACTGCCCGGTGAGGATCGCGGCCTGGCTCGGCACCGAGATCGAGTTGGTGCAGAACGCGTTGTCCAGCACGCACCCTTCGGCGGCAAGGCGGGCGATGTTGTCGTTGGCGGCGTACGGCGCCAGAATGCCGCCGTAAATGCCCCAGCTCTGCGAGGTGTGGTCGTCCGAGAGAATGAAGAGAATATTGGGATGCTCCTGCGGCGCTCGGTCCGTGCATCCTGCGGTCACGGGGAGAATTCCGACGGCGGCCGCGCATAATTTGAATCCGCGTGTATCCATACTGCTAATATACGTAAATTTCGTCGATAAACAGAAACGGACGCAGATTCCGGTCGAAATAAGCTTCGGGAAGCTGTTCGGAGCGTATGACCCGCAGTTTCACGTAGCGGGCCCGGAGCGCCGGGGAGAAGTTCGCTTCGTGGCGCAAAATGCGTTTGACGGCGCCGTAAGGAATTTCCGGATAGTGCTCGCCGTATACCTCGCGGAATGTTTCGCCGTCGTCCGAAACCCATACCTTCGCTCCTGCGGCGTCCATGATGTGCGACCCGTAGTCCAGCAGGGCGTTGAACGCCACCTGCGCGATCTCCTCCTGCCGTCCGAGGTCGATCACGGCCTCCATGTCGTCGTCCTGCCAGCCCGCCCAGTTGCCGTAGGTGAAGACCCGCTTGCCCCGCAGGCCGTCGTTGAGCGCGGCGGCCGCGTATTTGGGGTGCGGAGCGGTCAGCAGCCGGATCGGCTTCATGGTGGCCTTGTTGAAGGTCACCTCCTCGCGGAAGGGTTCGCTGCGCCGTCCGTCGGGCAGGACGGCGACCGCCCGGACCGCCGCCGGCGATCCGATCCACACCGTGTCGGTGCAGAGGGGCGACTCTTCCGTCGGCTCGCTGCCGTCCAGCGTGTAGCGGATGTCCGCTCCGGGCAGCGACGAAAGGGTCATCCCCACCGCCTTGCGGGCGTAATCCGCGGTGAAGGCGCCGGTTATGTCGTAGAAATGGGGGAAGTGGCTGTAACCGTCGCGGTCGTAGAACCCGACGAGCCGGTCGAGCCGCATCATGAAGTCCGTGAAATCCTTCTCCCTGTCCGACCACGCCCTTTCCGCGAGCGCCGCCAGCCGGGGCAGCAGCATGTGTTCCAGAATCGTATCGGTCCGCATGTAGGTCGTCCACACGTTGGCCTGCACGCCGATAATGTGACGGGCCTGCTCCGGCGTCAGCTCTTCGGGAACGGGTTCGGTGTCGTAGAC
Source organism: Alistipes sp. DJF_B185 (assembly GCF_964250025.1). Lineage (NCBI taxonomy): Bacteria > Pseudomonadati > Bacteroidota > Bacteroidia > Bacteroidales > Rikenellaceae > Alistipes > Alistipes sp. DJF_B185. Next base: position 191,544 of record NZ_CAXUDY010000006.1, on the reverse strand, counting down.
CTTTTTCAGTGGAATATAACCGCCGATGGTCGGCGGTTCGGTGTCGATGTTCGCCGACTGGTAATAGTCGAAGTAAAGCGACGAGTTGGGCGACATGATGACGTCGAAACCCTCGTCGGCGGCCCGGATGCCGCCTGCCGTTCCGCGCCACGACATGACCGTAGCGTCGGGCGACATGCCGCCGTCCACGATTTCGTCCCAGCCGATCAGCCGTCGCCCGTGGCGTGCGAGGAACTCCTCGATCCGGGTGTTGAAGTAGCCCTGAAGCTTGTCTTCGGCGCTGTGGCGGGCGTCGGCTTTCAGCCCCGCCCTGCGGATCAGCGACTGGCATTCGGGACACTCCCGCCACCGCGTGCGCGGCGATTCGTCGCCCCCGATGTGGATGTACTTCGAGGGGAAGAGTCCGATCACCTCTTCGAGGACCTTTTCCACGAAATCGAAGACCGCGGGATTGCCCGCGCAGAGGATGTCGCGGCGCACGCCCGGCTGCGAGGTGATGACGTACGGCCCGCCCGTGCATCCGAGTTCGGGGTAGGAGGCGAGCGCCGCCGTCATGTGGCCCGGCATGTCGATCTCCGGAACGACTTCGATATACCGGCGTGCGGCATACTCGACGATGTCGCGGATCTGCCGTTTGGTGTAGTAGCCGCCGAAGGTGCCCGGCTCGCCCGCGAGCGTCGTGTCGCGGCGGAAAGCCCCGGTTTCCGTCAGGCGGGGATAGGCGTCGATCTCGATCCGCCACCCCTGATCGTCGGTCAGGTGCCAGTGGAAGACGTTGAGGTTGTGCAGCGCTGCCAGATCGATGATCCGCTTCACCTCTTCGACGGGATAGAACGTGCGCCCCACGTCGAGCATCACGCCCCGGTAGCCCAGATACGGTTCGTCGGCGATGCGGACCGCCGGGAAAAGCACTTTGGCTGCTTTTGCGGCGCCCATCGCCTTGCGGAGCGTCTGGATGCCGTAGAACACGCCGGCGTCGGACTCCCCGCTGACGGTGATGCGGTTCTCGGAAACCTCTATTTCGTACGCTTCGCCGCCTTTGCCCGGCGCGTCGGCCCGCAGGATGACTGCCCTGCCGTCGTCGCAAAGGCCGTCCGGACCGGTGATTTCGGGGGCCGAGCCGACGACCGATTCGACATATCCGGCGAGAAACTCCGCATTGGCGCGCATGCCGTCGCCGTCGCCGGTGCATACGATCCGGGTGCGGGCGTCCAGTTCGAAATCGCCGCCGTCGCCGGGCGCGATTTCGCCGGGGCGCGGCACGATCCGGTAATCGGCGGTCGTTTTGCCGCTCTCGCCGCAGGCCGTGAGCGCGATGCAGGTCAGCAGCAGGTGGAATGAAAATTTCATGTCACGGTTTTTCAGGAAAGTGGTCATTAGAAACCGCCTCCCCGTAAATTCGGTTTTACGGGGAGGCTCGTTTCGTTCGGACGGTTATTGGGCGAGAACGCCGTCCCATGTATACCCCACCTCGATGCGTTTGTCCGGGGTGAAGATGTAGGGGGTGTTTGCGGACGCCCGGTGGATGAGGGCGTCGGGCTGTTTGCCCGTGGCGTCTTTGAAGAGGTAGGTCTCCGTTTCCGTCATCGGAGTGTCCTCTTCGATACATTTTACGCTGGAGCCCGGAACCATCGCCTTGCCTTCGGTGTACTCGTTGAGTTTCCAGTAGCCCAGCAGACCCGGCGTGTCGGCCGGAACCGCATAGCGGTTGTTGTTCAGCTCCTCGACGCTGCGCGCTACGGACCAGAACCGGACCTGACAGTAGCGGTAACGCAGGCTTCCGAGGTTGCCGGAAGCGGATTCGTTGCCGAAGCGGATGCCGTTCAGGGCGTAGAACTGCGTCGCGGCATAGCCCGATTTGGCCGTGTAGCCGACGTTGCCGTTCACGTAGAGCGTGATGTCACCTTCGTCGCACACGATGGCGATATGGTGCCAGATGTTCGACTGGAGCGGGATGGAGGAGATCTGTTTGCCGGAGCGGCTGACCATGCCGTTGATCAGGCTGTTCTTCGTGCCGCCGCCGCTGTCGCCCAGACGGAGCATGAAGCCGTCCTGAATGATCTTCGTGCCGCCCTGCTCGTAGTAGCCGATGGCCGACGCGAGCCATGTCGTCGTGTTGCCGGTGTAGATCTGACTGGGGTTGAACAGCGTTTCGAAGGTCCACGACGAGAGTTTGTAATCTTCGGCGAAACGTGTTTGCAGATAGCTGTTGCCCGTGATCTCGACTACGTTCGAATAGGGAACCGGCGTTGCGGCCAAGACGAATGCGTCGGCGCCTTCGAGCACCTGCATGGCTTCCCCTTCGGCCTTTACGGCGATGGGCAGCGCATGGACGAATCCCGTCTTGTTCTGCTCCGTGGTGAGCGGATGCAGGGTGATTGTCACCGGATTGGAGACGACCTTGCCTGCGGGGATCACCGCGCTGCTTTCGAATTCGTAGTTGGTGTTGGGAAGCAGTGTGTAGGAGGTGTTGTTCTGTTTGTTGTACTCGTCGAGGGCCTTCTCGTCCACGTATACGGTGAGTTTCAGGTCCCTGCCCAGCGGTTTCGAGATGCGGGGCGTGACCGTGTAGACGCTGCCGTCGTCGGGAATGACGAACGAGACCGATTTGGCCGTTCCGACCGCTTCGTTCAGGAAGAGTCTGCCGGGGCCCGTTACGTCGTCGTATTTGAGTTCGGCGTTGTCGCAGGACACGAGTCCCGTCACGATCGCTGCGACGGCCGATAAATAAAATGCCTTGATTTTCATTGCAGTGGTTTTATTCGGTTATTCGTTCGGAACCTCTTCTTCGTTCTCGGACCGATGTACGGCGTTGATGGCTTGCCGGGTCCACGGATAGAAGCCCGATTTGCCGGACAGATAATATTCGTATTCGATGTGGTAGGAGCCTAATCCGCCCTTGCGGTAGGTCTTGCCCTCCCATGTGGGTTTCCAGAGAGCCTGCCCCAGAAGCCGGTTGATGCCGCCCGTGTAGGAGCCGCCGCCCTCGGCGGCGTATTGTTCGAAGTTGACCGTGGTGTAGAGCTTGCGGATCAGCTCTTCCGGCTCCATGTATCCCGAACCGTTCCGGATCACCGTGCTGATGTAGGTGTTGAGTCCCGAATCGGAGGAGGTGCTGTACGCCTGCCAGATGAAGTAGTCGAAATAGGGCATGCAGCGGCCTTCGACGGCGTTGATCTCTCCGTCGATGACCAGCAGTTTGTCCGTGCCCGATTTCGGTCCGAGGTATTTGCCCAGCTCGTCCACGAAGATGTAGAAGTTGTCGCGGTTGGATAGCTCGCGTTTGCAGCCGGCTCCGCCGACGTTCGGCTCGTAGTCCAAGTCGATGCCGCTGTAGCCGCCCGTATAAACGCTGTCGGCGAGCATGCGGGCGTATTTGCGGATGGAGGCTTCCTGAGCGGCCCGTTCGTCGGTGCCGTCGGCGGCCCGCCAGCCCGACGGAGTGTCCCATTCGGGCTTCCAGCCGAAATACTCCTCTTTCTGGGGGTTGTTCTGGTAATCGCCTCCGATCACGTCGACTCCCACCCAGCCGGTAATGGTGGTGCACACCACTTTGGTGCCTTTTACCCGCTGGACATACTCCATGTCGGCCTTCATGGCGTCGGTCAGGACGCTGGGACGCCACCGGCCCCAGATGGCCGCCAGATAGAGGCTGTCGGGAAGGCCCCGGAGCGAGTTCTTGAGGTTGGTGGCGTTGGCGCCCCAACCGCCGAACCATCCCCATGCCATGTCGTAATCGGTCTCCGCCTTCCATTTGCGCAGGGCGGCGTAATAGGCGTCGTCGTGCCCGTCGCCCTTGAGGAACACCTTGCTTTCGGGCTCCGTCCAATCCTCGCAGGAGACCAGAGCTGACGCGAACAGCAGCAGGGACAGACACATCAATAATATCTTTTTCATACTTGTCGTTTTTTTCGGGTTACATTGAAAAATTGCCGGTCGGCAGAAACCTTCTACCAAGCGGGTTTGTCTGTTTTGACGTCCCACCACAGCCGGGTTCCGAACTTGTCGCCGCCGGCGCCCAGCAGGGCCACCGCCGCGTCGTAGTTGTCGGCGTTGCGCGTCTGTTCGTTCGGGGCGAAGGGGATTCGCGAAGCGCCTTCGGTCGGCAGGTTAGGCTCGTTCGAGGCGTTGGTGCTGGTGGGCGTGGGGTAGAACCGCGGGTATCCCGTGCGGCGCTGCTCGGCCCACGCCTCCGTTCCGAGCGGATAGAGGGCGATCCATTTCTGGGTGATGATCTTCTCGCGCTGCTTTTCCGCCGAAAGGGCGCCGTCCCATGCGACGGTGACGCTGTAGGCCGTGCCCGGCGTATAGTTGTTGGCCCTGCGCGGATCGGAATAGGCGGTCGGCGCGGCCGTGCCGGCGATGTAGGACGTGTAGTTTTCGGCCTGATACTGCTCGAACGAAAGGCGGATGCCCTCTTCGTAGAGCGTCTTGGCGTCGCCCGTCACGTCCCATCCGTTGACGGCCATTTCGGCCTTCAGGAAGGCCACTTCGGCGGCGTTCATCCACATGAGCCGGTCGAGGGCGTTGGTTTTCGGAAGCGAATAGTAGTCCTTCCACTGGCTGGAGGAGTAGGCGCCTACGCGCGAGCCGTGGTACTCGCTGTCCCGGACCGCAGGGTTGAAATATTTGGAGAGGCGCGGGTCGTCGAAGCTCTTCATGTAGGTGACGATCTCGGCCGCCGCATGCACGTCGCTGTAATCCTCGACCAGCCAGCGGAGCGGATTCTGGTCGTTGGTCTGGGAGACGTCGAGCGAGGCGTTGTCCGCGTTCGATTCGATCACGCCGTAGGGGTGCGCGACGGCCTCTTCGGCATAGCGTTCGGCATCGGGCGACACGTTCGAGATGCGCATGGCCAGACGGAGCTTGAGCGAATTGGCGAACCGGATCCATTTGGCGAGGTTGCCGTTGTAGACGTAATCCGCCGATGCGGCTTCTGCGACCACGTCCGTTCCGGCGAGGGTGATGTAGGTCTCCAGCACGTTCACCGCATGGTCGAGGTCTTCGAGCATGAAGCCGTAGACGGCCTCCTGCGACTGGTAGGGAGCGGTCAGGTCGTCGTTGTTCTCCATCGTGCGGTAGGGAATGGGCCCCTGAATGTCGGTGACGCGCTGCATGGCCGCCACGCGGATGATCTGGGCGAGCGCCATGCGGTAGTCGTCTTCCGGCTCTTCGAGTTCGGCCTTGATGGCCCGCCAGTTGCTGTAAATGTTGGTCATGGGCACCTCGTAGGGAGGATTGGCCCAGTCGTTGGCGATTCGGTAAAAGGCGAACATGCCGGTGTTCCATCCCGCATCGGTCGATTTGGCGTAGGCGAAGTAGCGGCCGTAGGCGCCTCCCGACACGTTTTCCACGATCTGATATTGGTTCTTGACGGTGGGAATCACGTTGTACTGCATGCTTTTGATGTAGTTCCAGACGTCGCGGTCTATCGTGCTCGGCTGGTCGGGGTTCCGGTTGTAGGTTTCGAAATTGCCCGTGCAGGACAATGCCGCCAAGGCGACGGCGCCGAACAACAGTCTGTTTATGATGTTCATGTATTTTCTCATAACGGTCTTAAGGCTTGGTTAGAACTTAAGTTGGACATTGAAACCGAGGCTTCGCAGGCTCGGCTGCATGAAGTAGTCGATACCTTGGAGGTAGGAACCGGTGGAGGCCGTGAGTTCGGGGTCGAACGGGGCCTTGCAGTAGATCATCCAGAGGTTGCGCCCTACGAGCGATGCGGTCAGCTTGACCCGGTCGCCCATCCATTTCTTCGGGAAGGTATATCCGATGCTCGTCTCCTGAAGGCGGACGTTCGTGGCGCTGTAGGTGTAGTGGGAGAGCAGCTGTCCCAGACCGACGGTCTCGTAGTAGTGCTGCGCGTCGATCCTGCCGTTGTTGATGGGCACGCCGCCGGCGTCGCGCGCATCGGCGCTCGCCTTCGATACTCCGAGTCCGTCGAGAAAACCTTGGGTGGGCGATACCACGATGCCGCCGAAGCGTGCGGAGAAGAGCAGCGAGAGGTTGATGCCCTTGTAGGAGAAATCGTTGCGGAAACCGGCGTTGTAGTCGGGCAGCACCGAGCCGAGCTTGATGCGCTCGTCGGTGACCATCAGCTTCGGGTCGTTGGGGTTGATGTAGATGTAGCCGTTCTCGTCGAGCCACAGGTCTCCGTAGGCGTACAGGTCGCCCATGGTGCCGCCTTCGGTCATGATGAAGTTGGCGCCGCCCATGCTGGCGACCTCATACTCCTTGAGCGTATAGTATTTGTCCGTCTGCGGGTCGTAGTAGTTGTTCATCAGCTCGACGACCTTGTTCTTGTTGTGGCTGAGCGTGAGGCTGGAGCTCCACGCGAAGTCCCTCCATGTCTTGTCGTATCCGATCGAAAGCTCGAAACCCTTGTTTTCGACGTTGCCCGTCTGCGCGTACATGTTTTCGTAGCCGGCCGAACCAGACAGGGGCACGAGGAAGGTCTGGTGTTTGGTGTTGGACTTGTAGTAGGTGAAGTCCAGCGAGAGCGAATTGGCGAACAGTCAGGCGTTCAGACCCACCTCCCACGAGGTCGTGTTCTTCGGGCGGAGATTCTGGATCGGTCTGGTGGCGCTCGTGGACCACGAACCCTGCTTCCATTTGTAGGTCAGGTAGGAGATGCCCCAAGGAATCGGGCTGCCCACTTCGGCCCACGAAGCCCGCACCTTGAGATAGTCGATGAACGAGGGGAGCTTCACCATTTCGTGAATCAGGCCCGAAAGGCCGACCGAGGGGAAGCAGTACGACAGGTTGTCCGTATAGGCGAGGTTCGAATGCCATTCGTTGCGGACCGTGGCCGTGAGGTAGAGCATGCCCCTCCATCCGGCCTCCACGCTGGCGAATACGGCCTGCTCCTGCTCGCGTTTGCGCTCCTGAAGCCGTTGGCCCGATGCGCCGTAGGGGTTGGTGTTGGTCAGCGAGAAGAAGTTGGGCAGTTCGAGCGGACCGCGCGCTCCGGCGATGCTGGAGAGCTGGTCGGAGATGCTGGCGCCGACATTGGCGAAGAGCGAGAACTGCTCCCAGTGCTTGTTTACGGTGGCGATGAAGTCGCCGTAGCGGTGGGTGTCCTCCTCTTTGGTGAATTCGAAGAATCCGTTGTCGCCGCCGGCGAACAGCGGGTCGGTCGATGCGTAGAGCTTGCGCGACGATTCGCCGACGCTCAGGTCGGCCTTGGCGCGGCCGGCGAGGGTGAGCCAGTCGGTCACCTTGTAGGTGAGGCTCGCGTTCATCATGGAGCGCCGCCGCTTGTTGTTCTGGACGTTGCGGTGCATCATCCACAAGGGGTTCTGCATGTCGAGCGCGCCGCGGCCCCACGCCCAGTTCTGCACGTAGCGTTTTTTGTTCGAATCATAGATCTCGAACATCATCAGATCCTCGACGCTTTCGCCGCGCGGGTAGGTGTAGAGCGAGGTCAGCGGGTTGAAATAGCGTCCTGCCGAGAGCATGTTCTGGTCTTCGGTCTCCACGTAGCTGAAGCCTGCGTCCAGCGTCATCCGATCCTGCAGGAACGAGGTCGTGTTGCGGACCGTGACGGAGTATTTGTCGTATGAGTTGTTGGGCAGGATACCGTTGGCATAGACGTGCATCAGCGAAGCGTAGGTCTGATTCTTCTCGTTACCCACGGAGATGCTGGCGTTGGTCTGCGTGTTGGCCGCCGTGTTGAAGAAATCTTGCGGGTTATAGGACGAAGGGGTCGCCAGTACCCCCCCCCAGCTGGAGTAGGTTCTCGGCTGGTTGCCGTATTTGGTTTGGAACTCAGGCATTTTGAGCGGCGAGGAGAAGGTCGTCTGGTTGGAGAACGAAATCTGGGGCCGGCCGGTCTTTCCCTTCTTGGTGGTGATCACGATCACGCCGTTCGCCGCGCTCGATCCGTAAAGCGCCGCCGCCGAGGGGCCGGTGAGCACGGTCATGGATTCGATGTCGTCCGGGTTGAGGTCCGTGAGACCCTCGCCGCGGGGCTGCGACTCGAACTCGCTCTTTATCTCGCCGTTGTTATTGTTGAAGAGGGGAATGCCGTCCACCACGTAGAGGGCGTTGTTGCTGCTGCTGATGGATTTCAGACCGCGAAGCACTACGCGGGTGGCGCCGCCGATGCCCGACGCCGACGAATTGATGACCGCGCCTGCGATTTTACCGTTCAGCGAATTCATCAGATTGACGTCCTTCACGATGCTGATATCCTCCGAACTCACCTGCTGGGCGTTGTAGCTGAGCGCCTTTTCCGAGCGCTTGATGCCGAGGGCCGTTACGACCACGGCGTCTACGGCCTGCGACTCTTCGTGCAGCGTGAAATCGATCTGCGTGCGATTTCCGACGGTGACCTCTACGGGGCGGAAGCCCAGATAATTGACGACCAGTACGGCGTTTCCAGCCGAGGGGGATATCTGCAGCAAGTAGTCTCCGTCGGCTCCGGTGCTCATGCCGACGGTCGTCCCTTTGACGATGACGGCCGCTCCGACAACGGGGTTTCCCTGTGCGTCGAGAACCTTGCCGGAAACGAATCGGGGTTGTGCGCTCACCTCTTTGCGGACCGCCGAGAGCACGACGTTCGAGGCGTCGATGCGGTAAGCCACGTCGGTTCCTTTGACCATCTGCGTCAGTGCGGTCTCGACGGAGGCATCCGTGCAGGAGACGCTGACCTTCTGGGAAATGTTCACGTTCGTGTCGATGGCGAAGAGATAACTGGATTGTTTTTCGATGGCGTCAATCACCCGTTCCATCGGAACGTCCGCCATCGTGATCGTGATCCGGGGCGGTGCCGGCTGGGCAAAAGCCGCGACGGATGACAAAGATAGAGATACAGCAAATAGCAGCGAATATAAACTCCTGAGGGTTTAAGTAGGTTTTACGCCTGAAGAATGTACCTATGGATGCGCCAACATTCATAGGTTTTCTTTTTTTATCAGGACTTGATACGGAAGAAAAGGGTTCTCGGTTACTTTCTCATAGGCATCGGGCTGTTGGGTTCGTACTTCATTCGTTATCTGATATAGAGCGTATTGGTCGTAATATCTCGTTCGTACCTGAAATCGGCCGCGTGCTGCAGCACCGCGAGGGCGTGGTCTATCCCTTCGCTGATGCGGAGCTTGCATCGCTGGAACTCGATCTGGGGCAGGTCGTCGCGCAGAATTTCCACGTTGATGTCGTAGCAGCGTTCGAACTTGGCCATGACCTCCTCGAACGTCATTCCCGTTATGCAGAGGATGCCGTCCGTCCAGAGCAGTTTGTCGGCGTTCTCCTGCGCGTGAAGCTGCAACTTTCCGTTTTCCAGATGGACCGTCTGGTTCGGCTCCATCGTAATCCGGTCGCTGCGGTCCGTCCGGTTGCAGACCTGAACCTTGCCGCGGAGCAGGTCGGCGCTGAAAATCCCCTTCTCTTCGTTCGCCTCTACGTTGAATTTGGTGCCCAGCACCCTTACGTCGCAGGCGAACGTCTCGACGACGAACGGATGCTGCGGGTCGCTCTTGACGTCGAACATCGCTTCGCCCGTGACCTTCACCCGGCGCTCTCCGCGTGCAAAAACCGCCGGATATTCCAGCGTCGTGCCCGAATTGAGCCATACGGTCGTGCCGTCGGTGAGCGTCATGCTGATGCGCTCGCCGTTGGGTACGAACACGCTCAGTGAATTGTTGGAAGCCTTGCGGTCGAACATCTTCGTAGCTGCGAAATAACTCACTCCGAGACATAAGCACAGGACTGCCGCGATGCGCATGCTCCATGCGCCGATACTGCGCAGCGACGGGAGCGGACGACGCAGGGGTTTCCGGCCTGCGGGGCGGTTTACGCGGGCGGCATTGAGCATATTGTCCAGCCCGTCGAAATATTTCCGGTTGGCCGGGTCGGCGTCGAGCCAGTCCAATACCGTCCTGATTTCGTCTTCCGACGCTTCGTTCTGCAAAAACTTGTACAGTAATAAATCGTCCATCTTCTCTTTTTCTCTCTGTTAGTAGTAATAACAAACAAATGCACCGTGTTAGTAGTGAAACGGTGCATTTATTTGTTTAATAATTTATTTTATTAAATCAAGTTGCTGACAGCCAGTAGTATTATCAGCGTGAAAATATAGTCCTTGAATTCTTCCCTAAGTATTTTCAGCGCCCGCCGCATCTCGAAATTGACGTGGGTGAAGGCGATGTTCAGCTCCTGAGCAAGCTCTTTGTAGCTTTTGTTCTCGTAGCGGCTGCCTTCGAAAATGCGCCGTGTAAGTTCCGGCATCCGGCCGACGGCGCGGTCGAGCATCGTCTGCATCTCCTCCACGAACAGCGTGTCGGGAACGCAGGCCGCCAATGACTGAATGTCGGACTGGATCAGCCGCTGCTGGGTCGAATGCAGCTTTTTCTCGATCTGCAGGTGCAGCAACCTGACCTTCAGGTGGTTCAGGCACTTATTTTTGACGATGGTCAGCACGTAAGCCGGGGCGTTCACATCTTCCGGCAGCCGGTCCCGCTCCTCCCAGAACGCCATGAAACTGTCCGACACCAGATCCTCCGCAATTCCCCGGTCGCGCACGTAACGGTAGGTGACCTCGGTAAACCGGGGATTGTAGTCGGAATACAATCTCCCGAACTCCGCGGAGGTAATGCAGGTTTTGGTCGGTTTCTGGTGCATCGGGGGTAATTAATATGCCAAAATTAAGACTTTTAGTATTATTTGCAAAATCAAAATCCCCCAAATCGAAAACGCTCTGCCTCAAATCGTTGTTGCGGGGCCGCGAAATCTGTTTTTCCGGCCGGAAAGATTTTTGTCCCGCCGCGCGGAAATCGAAAAAAACGGACCGGAAAGATAGGGCGTATCTTTTCCCGGTCCGGATTATAATATAAGTTGTCTGCGGATGCGTCGCGATCTGTCAGACGGTTTTACAAGGCTTCGGCGACCACATAGGTGCTGCCGCCGATGAAGATCATGTCGTCGGCGCCGGCCAGCTCCTTGGCGCGGGCGACTGCGGCGGGAACTTCGGCGACGGTCTCGCCGTGCAGCCCGTAGATCGCGGCTTTGGCGGTAAGCTCGGCGGCAGAGAAGGCCCGTTCGGTCTTCGCCTGCGTGAAGATATAGTGGGCGTCGTGCGGCAGCAGGGGGAGGATATGGGCGAGGTCCTTGTCGCGGACGAAGCCGATCACGCAGTAGAGTTGTTTGTGGGGCGTGGCTTTGAGCTGCCGGGCGACGTAGGCGATGCCGTGAGGGTTGTGGCCTGTGTCGCAGACCGTAAGCGGCTGTTCGCCCAGCTTTTGCCAGCGGCCCATGAGCGAGGTGTTGGCTGCCGTGTCGCGCGCACCTTCGAGGAAGGCGCGGCGGGAGATGGTCAGCGGCGTCTCCTCGTGCAGGAAATCGACCGTTGCGGCTGCCGTGACCATGTTGCGGCGCTGGTAGTTGCCCCCCAGATCGAGATCGACCTCGAAGTTGCGGTTGTCGCGGGTGCGGTGCATGCAGAAGTGTTGGCGGTCGGTTCCGCAGAGGCAGGGCTCGCACGAGAACTCCTGCTCGGCGTAGATGACCTTCGACTTGTTGGCGGCGGCGGTCTGCTCGATGACCTCGTTGTAGCGGGGATCGCTCTCGCCGATGACTACCGGAATGCTCTTTTTGATGATGCCGGCCTTCTCGGCGGCGATTTTCGGCAGCGTGTCGCCCAGCAGCGCCGTGTGGTCCAGCCCCACGTTGGTGATGACGCTCACCAGCGGCACGATGATGTTCGTGGCGTCGAGACGTCCTCCGAGTCCCGTTTCGATCACGGCCACCTCGACGTCGCTCTGCGCGAAGTAGTCGAAAGCCAGCGCGGCGGTCATCTCGAAGAACGACAGCTCCAGCTCGACCATCTTGCCGTGGTGCTTGTCCACGAAGTTCACCACTTTCTGTTTGGGAATCATCTCTCCGTCCACCCGGATGCGTTCGCGGAAATCCTGCAGGTGGGGCGAGGTGAAAAGCCCCGTGCGGTAGCCCGCCTGCTGGAGCACCGATGCGATGATATGCGACACGGAACCTTTGCCGTTGGTTCCCGCCACGTGGATCGTGAAAAAGTTACGCTGGGGATTGCCTATGTGGCGGCAGAACGCGGTGATACGCTCCAATCCCGGCTTGTAGGCCGTCGCGCCTTTGGCTTCGAAGACCGGCAGCGACGAGAAGAGGAATTCGAGGGTCTGGGTGTAATTCATATCGGGTTTCGGGTTTTATTTTACGAGGTAATTTTTCCTTTTGACCCGGTAGGCGATGTAGTAAAGCACGCAGAGCAGTGTCAGGTACTCGGAAATGCGGCCCAGATAGTCGCCGTATCGGGTGTAGAAGGTGAGTTCGGAGTTGAGGGGCACGGCGGCGGAGATCACGCCCCGCTTTTCCCAGCCGAGGGTCTCCCCGATGTCGCCGCGGGCCGATATGAAGCCCGACATGCCCGTATTGGCCGATCGGGCGATGGCGCGGCGGTGTTCGATGGCCCGCAGCCGCGAGATGGTGAACAGGTGCTTGTAACCCGGCGTGTCGCCCCACCAGCCGTCGTTCGAGATGATGGCCATGAACTGCGCTCCCCGGCGCACGAAATCGCCGTAGAAGTCGCCGTAAAGTCCTTCGTAGCAGATGGCCGGGCCCATGCGCATGCCGGCGTGCGCGAAGGCCGTACCGTGCTGGCCCATGCCGATCTGCCCCACGACGCCGCCCAAGTCGATGACCAGAAACTGCATGAGGTCGAAGATGACCGTCGGGGTGTTTTCCACGCCGATCACCAGCTTGCCTTTGTGGTGCAGCTGCGTGCGGCCTGCGGAGTCGAGTCCCACGGCCGTGTTGAAGTCGTCGTAGTAGCCGTCGCCGTAAGGGTTGCCCACGGCCGTGCGGGGCTGCAGTCCCGCCGCATAATAGCGGTTGGTGAAGGCGCCGGTGACGAGCAGCGCCTGCGGATGGCTGCTGCGGAGCGTGTCGGCCAGCTCCTGCCAGAACGGTCCCGGCTCGTTGTCGAACCGGGTCTCGGTGAGTCCCGGTTCCCAGTAATGTCTCGGCACGGCCGTTTCGGGGAGCAGGATGAACTGCGCTCCGGCGGGGACTTCCGTCAGCAGGTCGACGATGTTGCGCTCCTGCCACTCCGCGCGGCCGTTGAATTTGTCGTAACAGTCCACGTTGGGCTGGACGACGCTCACCTCGGCCGTCCCTTCGGCGGGTTGCTGCCAGCTCCACCAGATGCCCAGCGATACGGCGGCCGGGACGAGCAGCATGCCGGCCGCCGCGGCCCAGCGGGCCGCATTGCGCCGTGCGCGGATCGCCTCGAAGAAGAGGATATTGCAGAGCAGCACCCACAGCGAACCGCCGAAGACGCCCGTATATTCGTACCACTGCACGAGCCATGTCTCGTGCGAGAATCCGTTGCCCAGAATCAGCCACGGCCACGAAAACTCGCCGACCGTGTACCAGTATTCCGTGGCGATCCAGCCTGCGACGAGCAGCGTGTAGGCCAAGGCCTTGGGGCCTTTTTTCGACACCGTGTGAAACAACATGAAGGCGATCATGTTGAAGAATGTCGAAGCCAGCGTCGCGGCGACGGGACCCACGGGAGTTGCGTTCCATAGCCACCACACCGTCGCGACGTTCCACAGCGCGAAGGTCAGCGCGGCCCAGCCGAACATGCGCCGCCACGAACGGCGCGAAGCGTCGTACGACGAGCTGATCCATAGCAGCGGAACGAGTGCGAACGGCAGCGTGAGACCCGTTGCGCCGAGCCATCCCGGAGAGAGCAGAATGACCGATAGGATTGCCGCCGTCAGTTTACGAAACATGGTGTGTGATTTTTACGTGGGCAAAAGTAGTCAAATGGCCGCATATTTCAAAATATTTCATATTTTTGCATGAACATCTAAAAACTACTGATAAATGAAGAAATTTGCCTTTTTGTCGTGGGCGGTCGTCGCTGCGCTCCTTTTTACGGCCTGCGGATCTTCGCCGAAGGGTTACAGCGTCGTGGACGGCGTGATTGTTTTCGATGCCCCGGCCCGTGCCGAGGGCCAGCATTCGGTGCTGCGGCTGACGACCGATCCGATGCCCGTCGTGCGGGTCGGATTTATCGGGCTGGGCATGCGCGGTCCGGGCGCCGTGGAGCGTTTCACCTACCTCGACGGCGTCGAGATCAAGGCGCTCTGCGACCTCTATCCCGACCGGGTCGAAAAGTCGCAGGAGATCCTCGCCGGCCGGAATCTCCCCGCAGCCGCGGCCTACAGCGGTGAGGAGGGCTGGAAAGAGCTTTGCCGGCGCGACGACATCGACCTCGTCTATATCTGCACCCCGTGGCAGCTGCATGTGCCGATGGCGGTTTACGCCATGGAGCACGGCAAGCACGTGGCCGTGGAGGTTCCCGCCGCCATGTCGCTCGAAGAGTGCTGGCAGCTGGTCGATACCGCCGAAAAGACCCAGCGTCACTGCATGATGCTCGAAAACTGCGTTTACGACTTTTTCGAGCTGACGACGCTCAACATGGCCCAGCACGGGCTGTTCGGCGAGATCATCCACACCGAAGGTTCGTACATCCACGACCTCGATCCGTTCTGGGAGCATTATCAGGGCAACTGGCGTCTCGACTTCAACCAGTCGCACCGCGGCGACGTTTACGCTACGCACGGACTCGGTCCGGCCTGCCAGCTGCTGGACATCCACCGCGGCGACAGGATGACCCGTCTGGTGTCGATGGACACCGAGTCGATCAACGGACTCAAAACCGCCAAGGAGAAGATGGGCGCCGAAACCTTCGCCAACGGCGATCAGACGCTGACGCTCATCAAGACCGAGAAGGGCCGCACGATCCTTTTGGAACACAACGTCTATACGCCCCGTCCCTACAGCCGCATGTATCAGCTTACCGGCACCGAAGGGTTCGCCAACAAATATCCGGTTCAGGGCTATGCGTTCCGTCCCGAACAGCTGGCGGGCGAGGTCCCCGACCACGAGAACCTGAGCGGACACTCGTTCATTCCCGCCGAGGCCCGGAAGACGCTTATGGAGCGTTACAAGCACCCGATCGTCCGCGACATCGAGGACAAGGCCCGTCAGGTGGGCGGCCACGGTGGCATGGACTTCATCATGGATTACCGGCTGGTTTACTGCCTGCAGCACGGTCTTCCGCTCGATCAGGACGTTTACGACGCGGCCGAATGGTCCTGCATCGGCGCGCTGACGGCGGCTTCGCTCGAACATAACAACGCGCCCGTCGCCGTTCCGGATTTCACCCGCGGCGACTGGGCCAAAATCGACGGCTACCGCCACGCCATGGCGCAGTAACGGCTGTCGCAGGGAACCAAGACCTATCTGGACGTGTTGAACGGCGGCGGACCCGCCGTCGAGTCGCTGCCCGTGCCCGACGCGCGCCGCGTGCTGGCCGATCTGCAGGCGGCCGTTCCGGTCGATCTGTCGGGCGTCGAAGAGTCCGAACGGACCATCGAGAGCGAGGGGCGCACCCTGCACCTGAATCTTGTGCGGCCGGCGGGAACCGGCCGGGAACGGCTGCCGGTTTTCGTCTTCGTCCACGGCGGCGGCTGGGTGCTGGGCGATTATCTGACCCACCGCAGGCTGGTGCGCGATCTGGTCGCGGAGTCGGGTTGCGCGGCGGTTTTCGTCAACTATACGCCTTCGCCCGAAGCGCGGTTTCCGCAGGCCGTCGAGGAGATTTACATTGCCGTGAAATGGGTGGCCGAAAACGGCCGAGAGATAGGTGTGGACGGCAGCCGGCTGGCTTTGGCCGGCAACAGCGTCGGCGGCAACATGTCGCTGGCGGCGGCTCTTCTGGCCAAGGATCACGGCGGACCGCAGATCCGCACGCTGGTGCTGATGTGGCCGGTGACCGACGCCGGATATGACTGGGATTCCTATGCGGAGTACGGGCGTCAGCGGTTTCTGACCGCACCTCTGATGAAGTGGATGTTCGAACAGTATGTCTCGGACTCGGCGCAGCGCGGCAGCGACCTGATGTCTCCCGTGCGGGCTTCGGCCGAACGCCTGCGGGGGCTGCCGCCTACGCTGATCGCCGTCGCCGAGAACGATATCCCGCACGACGTCGGCTTCGCAGAGCGGAAGGTCGCCCGGTCTGTCCTGCACGAAATCTTCGAGTTTTCCGGCGAACAGGTAGGATTTCTGCTCGACGTCGAAGTCCTTGTTCCATGAGATCACGCGGACTTTCATGTCGGCTTCGCGCAGATAGGCGGCCACCTGTTCCGAAATCGTGCTCTTGCCGTCGCCGGCCTCGGTGCTCAGTATGTTGAGTATGTTGGGTCGGCGCGACGGCTCGAAATAGTTGATCGCCGCGTTGCCGATATAGCGCGCCGCGATTTCGCGGTACTGCTTGGCGTAGCGCCGCTGTCCGAAGCGTCCTTTGCCGGGGAAAGCTCCGATGACCCTGCCGCCGGTGATGCGCTCGGCGCGGACCTTGTCGCGCAGCGTGCGGTCGAGCAGTTCCAGCAGGATGAAGAATCCCAGCACGAAGAGGAACGTGGCGAGGAACGCCGCGGCCACGACAAGCCTGCGCTTGTTCGGCTCGGCGTTGATCGGGAGCACCGGCGGGTTGATGATCTTGAGCGTCGCCGAGGTCATCTGCAGGTTTTTCTGGCGCAGGCGGGCCGTGTTGAGGGCCGTGAGGATCGAGAGGTACGACTGCTCCGAGAAGTTGATCTCGCGGCCTTTGCGCTTGAGCGTCGAACCCACGGGCGAGAAGTGGGTGTACTTGTCGTCGAGTTCGGTCTTGCGCAGTTTCATGACCGCCAGCTCGGCCCGCGATTTCTCGGCGAGCAGTACGGCGGCGAGCCACTCCGCCACGATCGAGTTGGTCGAAAGCCCCTCTTTGGTGTACTGCCGGCTGGCGATGTTGGTCGTTATCTCCTGCAGGTTGCGGGTCTCCTCGGCCAGTTTCCTGCGCAGGTCGCCCGTATTGCTGCGACTGGCCGCTATGCTCGGACGGTCGGAGAGCGTCTCGCCGCTCTCGGTGGGCGTAGGCTGGAAAGCTTCGGCCGCCGAAATGTGCGAGTAGAGACTGCCGATCGTATGGAGCTTCTCGATGAACTGCGCATTGTTGTGGAAGGTCTGCAACCCTTCGAGTTGCTCTTCGATCGACTTGCGCAGTTTCTCGGCGCTCTCGAAGTTGAGCGGAATCTCCTCGTAGCGCAGTTCGTAGTCGCGCGACAGGGCGGCGATATGCTTGGTCTGCTCGTCGTAGTTGATCACCTTGTGCTCGACGTTGTAGTCGCGCAGCGAATCCTCCAGCTCGCGCAGGTTCTTGCCTACGCGGGCCAGCTCGGACTCGAAGTAGGCGATCACGTTGTTCGTCTCGCCGAAGCGCAGGTCGCGGTACTGCCTGACGAATTCGTCGTTGAGGATCACCAGCGTGTTGTAGACGATGTACGGGTCGTCGTTCTCGTAGCTGATTTCGAGCATGTCGCTGCTGGTGATGCGCTTGACCTTGATCTGGCTCAGCGCCTGATAGCTGTAGTAGGGCGGGTTCCAGTGGAACATGCCGTATACGTGGTTGTCGTGGTCGGCCTCTTCGAATCTGCGCAGGTTTTCGAGCGTCTTCTCCTCGGAGGTGCGGTCCACGAGGTCCATGACCTCTTTGGGGGTCCGGTTCAGCAGGTACCGGGAGGTGCGGGCCGTCAGGTACTGGTTGTCGTTGTCCGGATCGAGGTGCGTGAGTCCCTGCGCGTAAAGGCGCATCGAGACGTTCTTGAGCGTGGTCTGCGACAGGATGATGTTGATCATGTTGTCCATCGCGTTGTTGATGATGTTCCAGTCCTGACGCGTGCCTTCGGTGGTGGTGATGTCGTAGCCCGAAACGATGCCCGTGTAGACGGTCGTCATGGACTTGTAGTTGCGGGGCTGGGCGCCCATTTTGAAGAAGACGGCCAGCGCCACGATTATCGGAGCGAGGATCATCCACCACTTGATGCGGTAGAGAAACCGGGCGGTATAAGCGATGTAATTCATGGACTATTCGGTTTTAGGGGCTTGGGGGGCGGTTGCGGGCGCCGGTTTGCTGATGATCGGCGTTCGGGTGAGCACTTCGAGCGTCAGCAGGGCGTTGTTCAGGCTCCGGCGGACCTCTTCATACTCGCGGATGGCCACGTTTTCGATGTTTTTCTGGCGGCTCAGCGTCTGGGCGTCGAGTTTGCCGTTGATGAAGTCGGCTTCGCTCAGGCGGTACTGCGCCTGCGCCGTGACCATGGCTTCGACGGCGCTCCGCAGGACCGAAAGCTGCTGGACGGCCAGCGTGTATTGCTGGATGACCTTGATGCGCTGCTCTTCGAGCCAGCGTTCCGTGTCCAGCTCGACCTGTTCGATGCGCCGTTTCTGCTGCTTGATCTTGTTGCGGCGGTTGAATATCTCGTCGATCGGCAGCGAGAACGACGCTCCGACGTTCCACCAGCTCTGCTCGCGGCCCGTGGTGGTCGTGGTCCAGATCTGGTTGCTGTTGTCCTGATAGTTCTGGTTGTAGATGTCCGACGAGCCGTAATTGTAGTTGGCGTTGATCTTGAAGTAGTGCTGCCAGTTGCGGCGCACGTTCTTCAGTTCGCGCTCTTGTATCTCGACGGCTTTGTTGTAATACTCCACCTGCGGCGTATTGCGTGCGTTTTCGAGCAGCTGGTGCAGCGGCGGCAGTTGCAGGCCGATGTAGTCGTCAGGCGAAAGCTGCAGGTCGCTGTATTCGAATTCGAAGTCGGGGGAGTTGCCCTGTGCCGTCGCGGCGACGGCAGCCAGCAGCAGCCATAGTGTGAAGACCGCTCTTTTCATAGTTGCTGTTTTTATACGTTTTCTTTCTGTATGAACGCCGTGAGTGTGCGCAGAATTATCTTCAGGTCGAACCACGGCGACATTTTGCGGGCGTACTCGATGTCGAGCTGCTTGCGCTGTTCGGGCGAGAGCTTGCCCGCCTGTCCGCGTTTCTCGACCTGCCACAGGCCCGTGAGGCCAGAGGGGCACATGAAACGTTCGATATATTCGTCGCTCGTGAGGCGTTCGGCTTCGTAGAGCGGCAGTGGGCGGTTGCCCACCACCGACATGTCGCCCCGCAGGATGTTGAAGAGCTGAGGCAGCTCGTCGGTGCTGTATTTGCGCAGGAAACGGCCCAGACGGGTGATGCGGGGATCGTTCTCGATCTTCACGAAGGCGTTTCCTGCTCGGTCTCGACCTGGTGGTGGGGCTCTTCGGCGATCACGAAGTCGTCCGCATACAGCATCCCGTTTTGGGTGTCTTCCAGCAGTCTGCGCATCTCCTCCTCGTCGAGGACCATTTTTCCCGAATCGGCCTCCTGCGGCTGGGCGGCGTACTGGTTCAGCTCTTCCAGCTCTTTGAGCCGCCGGTCGGCGTCGGTGCGCATCGAGCGGAATTTCAGGAAGTCGAAAATCCGGTAGTTGCTGCCGACGCGCTTCGATTTGTAGACCACCGGTCCGGGGCTATCGAGTTTGATGGCTGCCGCCACGACGATCAGCAGCGGCGAGAGCAGGAGGATCGCCGAGAGCGATGCCGCGATGTCGAAGGCCCGTTTCCAGAGCGGCATGCGGAAAATCTGCACTTCGGGGCTGTTTTGCGCTGCGGGTTTGTGCGTGAAGGCGTAGTCGCCCATGAATTGCAGCGTGCGCAGGAAATCCTTCCGCGGCATGTCTCCCGCAATGGCGCTGTTCACCCCTGCGCGCAGGTATTCGCGGCGTTCCCTTTCGGTCAGTTCCCGCGAGGTGATGAGCACGATGCCCCCGCCCGGCCACGAATTGAGGAGCCGGATATCGGAGAGGTCGGCGGCCGGGTCGCGCTGTTCGTAGAGGATGAACGCATGATCCGTCCTGAGCGACGTCAGCGTGCGCATCGCCGAGCCGATGTCCCCCACGACGTACATCCTGCCTTCGACCATTTCCGAGAAGCGGGCCGTGTGGCTGCCTTTGCCTTTGATGTAGATGACGGGGTATTTCAATCGAGAATCTTTTTAATGCGTATTTTGAGCTCCTGCGGGTTGAACGGTTTGACGATGTAGTCCTCCGCGCCCTCTTCCAGCAGGCGGATGCGTTCCGAGGTGCTGTCCTCGCTCGAAAGCATCACGACCGGGATCTGCTTGAACAATTCGTTGTGTTTGAGGTATTCCAGAAATTCGTCGCCGCGCATTTCGGGCATGCGGATGTCCGAGATGATCAGGTCCGGCATGTTGCCGTCGTGCAGCCATTTGATGGTGTGCAGCGGATTCTGCACCTAATAGCTGGCGTAATCCGCTTGGAGGTATGCGTAAAGAATTTTGGCGATCTGCTCCTTGTCGTCTACGATCAGTATTTTTTTCTTGTCCATGTTAATTGGTTCGTTACCGTGGGTGTGTCGCAGCTATGACCGCTTTCGAAGCGTACCGCAGGCGGCATGCAGGCCGGTTCCGGAGGTTTTGGCCTGAATTTCAACGTAAATGTAGTAAATATTCGCTATGAGTCACTTTTTCCCGTTGCAAATATCGGAAAAATATTTGTCATTATGAACTTTTGAGGTAATTTATAACGCAAAAACGCCCGGATTTCCATGCTCCCGGACTGCGATGATATTAATTTTTTTCGGAAATACTATGGTGTTAATCAAAAAAAATGGTAGTTTTGTGCAATTGTCCGGACTTTCCGCATCCGGACGGTTTTGTTAAACCGATGAAGCGATGGAGTGTAACGAATGCGTAAATTCCGACGACGGCCGTCCCCGGTTACTCGTTGCTGAGGATAATCCGAGTAATTTCAAACTGGTAGAAGTGCTGCTGCGTCGTGATTACGAACTGGTGCATGCATGGGACGGCCGGCAGGCCGTCGATATGTTCGCCGAAGTACACCCCGATCTGGTATTGATGGATATCAACATGCCCGTTATGGACGGTTACGACGCGCTGCGGCTTATCCGCGAGCGTGCTCCCGACATTCCCGTCATCGCACTTACGGCCTATGCTTTCGAAACCGATCGTCAGCGTATGTTTCAGGCCGGATTCAACGAATGCCTTGCTAAGCCGCTGCGCGCGGACGAGCTTCGCAGCCGTATCGCTTCGCTGCTTTCGCGGTAAAAGAAAAAACTATGACCGGTAATCGAGCGATAAAACACTGGACGCTGCTGCTCCTGAGTTGCTGCATTCTGCTGCCCTCGCTGCTTCGGGCCGAGGAGGCCCGCGGACGGGAGAGCATTCTGATCATTTCGTCCTACAATCCCGACACGCGCCGCATGTCGAGTTTCATCACGGAATTCGAGCGTCAGGTCGTGGCGTCGGGCGTGCCGTGCGATATTTACGTCGAGACGCTCGAATGCAAGAGCATCAACGACGCGCCCCTCTGGATTTCGCAGACCGACAACCTGATAACCCGTTACGAATCCAAAGGGGGCCTGCGGGCCATCGTGCTGCTGGGGCAGGAGGCGTGGGCGTCGTTCGTCTCGCTGGGACGCATTCCCAAGGAGGTGATGTGCTTCAGCTGCTTTGTCAGCTCGAACGGCATCGTGCTGCCGCCGCCGGCCGACAGCACCGGCGTCTGGATGCCCCCGTCGATCAACTATATGAATATGGTGGACAGCCTGCACAACGTGGGCGGCCTGCTCAACAAATACGACGTGCGCCGCAACATCGAGCTGATCCGCACGCTCTATCCTGAGGTGGAGAACCTCGCGTTTATCTCGGACAACACCTACGGCGGCATCTCGCTGCAGGCGCTCGTGCGTGAGGAGATGGAGAATTATCCCGACCTGAATCTTGTGCTGGTGGACAGCCGCGACGGCGACGAGGCTTCGCATGCGGCCTATGCGTCGCTTTCTCCCCGGTCGGCCGTGATGCTGGGCACGTGGCGCGTGGGCAGCGACGGCGAATACCTCATGCAGCGTTCGCTCAACGATCTGGTGCAGCTCAACCCCCGTCTTCC
Organism: Alistipes sp. DJF_B185; assembly: GCF_964250025.1. Taxonomy (NCBI): domain Bacteria; kingdom Pseudomonadati; phylum Bacteroidota; class Bacteroidia; order Bacteroidales; family Rikenellaceae; genus Alistipes; species Alistipes sp. DJF_B185. The sequence continues at coordinate 169,681 of NZ_CAXUDY010000006.1, read as the reverse complement.
GGTCTTCTCGATCACCCGCACGGGCATCGGCGACGTGGCTGTGGGCGGCTTCGTGCCCAACTACGAGAACGGGGCCAACGTCATCGCCGCCCAGATCAAGGAGTACTATAAGACCGGCAGCTTGGGCGGTGTGCACTTCCACCTCTCGGACGGCGAATATGTCTTCGACTCGCGCAAGCTCAAGGAGCTGAAGATCGCCGAATACGCCTTGCCGAAGGGCAGCGTTATCGAGGATACGGTGGCTGCCAAACTCTCGAAATATTCGCACTATATCGAGTTGCTCGTGGGCGGAATCGTACTGTTGGTGCTGCTGCTGATCTTCGTGGCGTTCCTGTTCCTGCGTACGCGGCGTCTCAAGCGCACGCTCGAAGAGCGCGAAGGCCAGCTGGTGATCGCCCGCGAGAAAGCCGAGGAGTCCGATATGCTCAAATCGGCCTTTCTGGCCAATATGAGCCATGAGATACGTACTCCGCTGAACGCCATCGTCGGCTTCTCGTCGCTCATGCAGGGCGAGGAACTCTCGCAGGAGGAGCGCGCCGAATACTGCGCCATCGTGGTCAACAATTCCGAAATGCTGTTGACGCTGCTGAACGACATCCTCGATATCTCGTCGCTCGAATGCGGCAAGATCAGGTTCAACTACTCTGCGGAGGAGATCGTGCAGATATGCCAGCATATCCTCATGACCACGGCCCATACCCGTCAGCAGGGGGTCGAAGGCCGTCTCGAATGCGCCGTCGATTCGTACATGCTCACCACCGACGTCCACCGCCTGTCGCAGATACTTATCAACCTGCTGACCAATGCGGCCAAGTTCACCTCCGAAGGCAGCATCGTACTCGGCGTGGAGATCTGTCCCGAACAGAACGAGGTGCTCTTCTCGGTGACCGACACCGGTCCCGGCATTCCGCTCGACAAGCAGGAGATGATCTTCAACCGCTTCGAGAAACTCGACGGCAACAAGAAGAAGGGTACCGGACTGGGACTGGCCATCTGCCGTCAGATCGCCATGATCTTCGGCGGCCGCATCTGGGTCGATCCGACTTATACGGGCGGCGCCCGTTTTATCTTCGCCCATCCCATCGGACTCCGGCTCCCAGAGGATCGGGAGCACCGTGAGGGGGGGGGATTTGAGCCTTCGGGAGGCGTCAAAACCCTCCGTGTAGCCGATGACGGCAGTCTGGTTCGAACCCGTCGGTAAGCCGTGAAAAGGGCTGCTGCGGCAGTCTCTTCCTCCCGAAATGTAATCTGAAAGGACCCCCGGCGGGTCCTTTTTTTTGTCGTCGGAGATGCGGCCGAAGTTCCGCCGCGGCCGGAATGTGCCCTGCAGGGCTTCTGCGCAGGGTTTTTCGGGCCGTTCTCCGGGCCGGGCGTTGTAGAATTATTCCACACGGCTGTGGAATAATTCTACACAATTTTGCATATCTTTGAGCCGCATTTGGACGGTATTTTGCTGTTAATAAATGTCTTAAACATACGGGTGCATCTTGGCGCAAGGATTGGACGATTGCTCTGTACCCTCATTTTATAAACACTCTATGAAATTTGATAAGTTGAAACCCGATTTGCAGAATCTGAATCTGGCCGGCGTGAAGAAGGCAGCTTCGCGTGCGGCCCGTGTCCGCGTGAAGCTGAGCCGCAGGCAGTGGATTGCGATAGCCTGCGCCGCGATCGTCGCGGGCGTACTGCTTGTGGTGCTGCTCCGGCCGCGGCCTGCGTCGGTCACGCTTCCGGTCGTGGCCGTAGAACCCGTTGCGACGGAAGACGTCAATATTTACGGCGATTACGTGGGCCGCATCCGCGCCCAGCAGTTCGTCGAAATCCGCGCCCGCGTCGAGGGCTACCTCGAAAAGATGCTCTTCGCCGAAGGCACCTATATTAAAAAAGGTCAGACGCTTTTCGTGATCGACCCGCTCGTCTACCGGGCGCGTGTCGATAAGGCCAAGGCGCAGCTCAACAAGGCGCGCGCACAGGCCCTCAAAGCCAAGCGCGACCTCGACCGTATCCGTCCGCTCTACCAGCAGAGCGCGGCCAGCCAGCTCGAACTGGACAACGCCATCGCTTCGTACGAGAGCGCCGCGGCCGACGTGGTGGTGGGCGAGGCCGACCTCACGCAGGCCGAAATGACGCTGGGCTATACCAACGTCAAGTCGCCCATCGCGGGGTATATCTCCGAGCGCAACGCCGACATCGGGACGCTCGTGGGACCGAACGGCAAATCGCTGTTGGCGACGGTGGTGAAGAGCGATACGGTGCGCGTCGATTTCAGCATGACGGCGCTGGACTACCTGCGCAGTAAAGCCCGCAACGTCAATCTCGGACACCGCGATACGGCCCGTAAATGGGACCCCTACATCACCGTGACGCTGGCCGACGGCTCCGAATACCCCTACCGGGGACTGGTCGATTTCGCCGATCCGCAGGTCGATCCCCAGACGGGTACCTTCTCCGTCCGTGCCGAGATGTCCAATCCCGACCATATCCTGTTGCCGGGCCAGTTCACCAAGGTGCGGCTGCTGCTCGACGTGCGTGAGGACGCCGTGGTCGTGCCGTCGAAGGCCGTGGTGATCGAGAAGGGCGGGGCCTACATCTTCGTGGTGCGTCCCGACAGCATCGTCGAGAAGCGTTTTATCGAAACGGGACCCGAAATCGGACAGAACATCGTCGTCGAGCGCGGACTGGTGTCGGGCGAAGACATCGTCGTGGAGGGATACCACAAGCTCCAGCACGGCATGAAAGTCGAACCGGTCGTTACGCGGCGCGAGGAGGAGACCGAAAATCAGCAGTAACCTATGAAAGCGGACTTTTTTATCGACAGGCCCGTCTTTTCGACGGTGCTGTCCATCATCATCGTGATCGTCGGCGGCATCGGCCTCGCCCTGCTGCCCGTCGATCAGTACCCCCAGATCGTGCCGCCCGTGGTCCGCATCTCGGCCTCCTATCCGGGCGCCGACGCACAGACCGTGACGCAGGCCGTGGCCACGCCCATCGAGCAGGAGCTGAACGGCACGCCCGGCATGATCTACATGGAGTCGTCAAGCTCCAATTCGGGCGGTTTTTCCGCCACGGTGACCTTCGATATCTCGACCGATCCCGATCTGGCGGCCGTGGACATCCAGAACCGCCTGAAGAAGGCCGAAGCGCGTCTTCCGGCCGAGGTGGTGCAGAACGGCATCTCGGTCGAGAAGCAGGCGGCCAGCAAGCTGATGACCATCACGCTGCTGTCATCCGACCCCAAGTTCGACGAAATCTACCTGAGCAACTACGCCACGCTCAACGTGCTGGACATGCTGCGCCGCGTGCCCGGCGTGGGCAGCGTCTCGAACGTCGGCAGCCGCTATTACGCCATGCAGATATGGGTCATGCCCGACAAGCTGGCCGACCTCGGCCTGACGGTCAAGGATTTGCAGAACGCGCTCAAGGACCAGAACCGCGAATCGGCGGCCGGCGTGCTGGGGCAGGCCCCCATGAACGGCATCGACGTGACGATTCCGATCACGGCGCAGGGCCGCCTGTCATCGGTCAGCGAATTCGAGGATATCGTCGTGCGGGCCAATCCCGACGGTTCGATCATCCGTCTGAAGGACGTGGCGCGCATTTCGCTCGAAGCCTCCTCCTACAGCACCGAGAGCGGTATCAACGGCGGGAACGCCGCCGTCTTGAATATCAACATGCTTCCCGGTGCCAACGCCATGGAGGTCGCCGGTTCGGTCAAGAAGGTCATGGAGGAGATCCGTGCGAATTTCCCGGAGGGAATCAGCTACGAGATTCCGTTCGACATGACCACCTATATTTCCGAGTCGATCCACCACGTCTACCGGACGCTTTTCGAAGCGCTGCTGCTGGTGATTCTGGTGGTCTTCCTCTCGCTGCAGAGCTGGCGCGCGACGCTCATCCCGATCGTGGCGGTCCCCATTTCGCTGATCGGCACCTTCGGCGTGATGCTCGTCTTCGGCTTCTCGCTCAACATGCTGACGCTGCTGGGACTGATTCTCGCTATCGGCATCGTGGTGGACGACGCCATCGTGGTGGTCGAGAACGTGGACCGCATCATGAACGAGGAGCATCTTTCGCCTTACGAAGCGACGAAGAAGGCGATGGGCAGCCTGAGCGGCGCACTGATCGCCATGTCGCTCGTGTTGTGCGCCGTGTTCGTCCCGGTGAGCTTCCTTGCGGGAATCACGGGACAGCTTTACCGCCAGTTCACCATTACGATCGCCGTTTCGGTGATCATTTCGACGGTCGTGGCGCTGACGCTCAGCCCCGTGATGTGTTCGCTTTTCCTCAAACCCGAAAGCGGGGAGAAGAAAAACCGGTTTTTCCGCCGCATCAATCTCGGACTGGCGACGGGCAACAGGTTCTACGGCCGGATGATTCGGGGGGCGCTGAAGCACTCGCGGCGCATGCTGGCCGCCTTCGGCATCGTGCTGGTCGGCATCTGGCTGATGAACCGTCTGGTGCCCCAGAGCTTCATGCCGCAGGAGGATCAGGGCTATTTCACCGTGGAGTTGGAGCTCCCCGAAGGGGCGACTATCGAGCGTACGCGCGAGGTGACCGACCGGGCCGTCGAGTTTCTGATGAACGATCCCGACGTGGAGTACGTGCTCAACGTGACGGGTTCGAGTCCCCGCGTGGGCACCAATCAGGCGCGCAGCCAGCTGACCGTGATCCTCAAACCGTGGGGCGACCGCGATTCGGACGGCCTGAGCGAGGTGATGCAGCGCGTGCGCGCCGAGATGTCGCGCTATCCCGAAAGCCGGGTCTACCTGTCGCGTCCGGCCGTGATTCCCGGTCTGGGCAATTCGGGCGGTTTCGAGATGGTGCTCGAAGCGCGCGGCAATACGACCTACGCCGAGCTGCAGCGCGCCGTCGATACGCTGATGCGCTATGCCGCGCAGCGGCCCGAACTCACGGGGCTCTCGTCGTCGATGCAGGGCGATATCCCGCAGCTCTATTTCGACGTGGACCGCGACAAGGCGCAGCTGCTGGGCGTCTCGATGTCGGACATTTTCTCGACGATGAAGGCCTTTACGGGGTCGATCTACGTCAATGACTTCAACATGTTCAACCGCATCTACCGCGTTTACATTCAGGCCGAGGCTCCCTACCGCGCCCAGCGCGACAACCTGAACCTCTTCTTCGTGCGCGGGGCGGGCGGGGTGATGATTCCCATCACGGCGCTCGGCACGACGCATTATACCACGGGTGCGGGCAACATCAAGCGCTTCAACATGTTCAACTCGGCGACCATTTCGGGCGAAGCGGCCCACGGCTACAGTTCGGGGCAGGCGATGGACGTGCTGGAGAGCATTGTCCGCAAGCACCTCCCGGCATCGGTCGGCGTCGAGTGGAGCGGACTCTCCTATCAGGAGAAGCACGTGGGCGGACAGACCGGGCTGGTGCTGGCGCTGGCCTTCCTCTTCGTCTTCCTGTTCCTCGCCGCACAGTACGAAAGCTGGTCGGTGCCCGTGGCGGTCATCCTGTCGCTTCCCGTGGCCGGCATCGGCGCCTATCTGGGCATCTGGATCTGCGGGCTGGAGAACAACATCTATTTCCAGATCGGACTGGTGATGCTCGTGGGGCTGGTGGCCAAGAACGCCATCCTGATCGTGGAGTTCGCCAAGGAGGAGATCGAGAAGGGACGCGACGCCGTCTCTGCGGCCCTTACCGCGGCGCACCTGCGCTTCCGCCCGATCGTGATGACCTCGCTGGCCTTCATCCTCGGCCTGCTGCCGCTGGTCTTCGCTTCGGGACCGGGTTCGGCCAGCCGTCAGGGCATCGGCACGGGCGTCTTCTTCGGCATGCTGGTCGCCATTACCGTCGGCATTGTCTTCGTGCCCTTCTTCTTCGTGTGGATTTACAGGATCAAAGCAAAACTGAAACGATGAAACGACTTACGATAATCATTCTGCTGGCCGCAGCGGCCGGAATGGTCTCCTGCTCGGCCGTGCGGCACTGCAAGGCGCCCGACGTCGATCTGCCGGAGCGCATCGCCGGGGAGGATTCCGACTCCCTGACCGTTGCCGACGTGCAGTGGTGGCGGTTCTACGGCGATTCGACCCTCTGCCAAATCATCGAACGCACGCTGGACAACAACCGGGACATGCTCGCCGCCGCCGCGCGCGTGGAGCGCCTGCGGGAGCTGTACCGGGTGAGCCGGGCCGAACGCCTGCCGTCGGTCACGGGAACCGCTTACGGCGACTACGAGACCAACGACTACGCCGGTGAAAAATCGAGCCGCGACCCCGGATTCGGGGCCAAAGTCACGCTCAGCTGGGAGCTGGATTTGTGGGGCAACCTGCGCTGGGCCAAACGCAAAGGGGGCGCCGAATACCTCGCTTCGGTCGAGGACCGGCGGGCGATGCGCATGACGCTGGTGGCGTCCGTCGCCGCGGCCTACTTCAACCTCATCGCGCTGGATAACGAGCTGTCGATCGTGCGGCGTACGCTCATTACGCGCAGCGAGGGACTCTATCAGGTGCAGCTGCGGTTCGAGGGCGGTCTCACCTCCGAAATGGTCTATCAGCAGGCGAAGGTGGAGTACGCCTCGACGGCCGCGCTGATTCCGGACCTCGAACGCAAAATCAAGATCATGGAGAACGGCATCCTGCTGCTCATGGGTGAAAATCCCGACCGGCGGGTGGTGCGCGGCAAGATGAATACCGATGCCGAATTCGCTGACAGCCTGCCCGTCGGACTGCCCTCCGGGCTGTTGCAGCGCCGTCCCGACGTCCGGTCTTCCGAGCAGCGGCTCCGTGCGGCGATGGCTGCAGCGGGCATGGCCTACGCCGACCGGTTTCCGCGCCTGACGTTCAATCTGACAGGCGGTCTCGAAAACGACGCCTTGAGCGGATTTTTCCGTTCGCCTTTCTCGTATGTCGCCGGGACGCTCGCTTCGCCGATCTTCGGTTTCGGCCGCAAGCAGGCCCGCTACCGTGCCGCGCTGGCGGCTTACGACGAAGCGCGTCTGGCCTACGAGCAGAAAGTCCTGACGGTCTTCAAGGAGGCCGACGACGCTGTGATCACCTATCGCAGCGCCCGCAAAACGGCGGCCTTGAAGCTGAATCTGCGCGATGCGGCGAGCAAATACGTCGAGCTGGCGCACCTGCAATACCGTGCCGGAAGCACCAATTACATCGACGTGCTGGACGCCCAGCGGCGCTATTTCGACGCCCAGATCGGCCTGAGCAACTCCGTGCGCGACGAGCATCTGGCGCTGGTGCAGCTCTACAAGGCGTTGGGCGGCGGCTGGACCGAATGACTTGGCGTTACAGATATGGACGAGGGGCGTAGTCATAGACCTGCGCCCCTTCGTCTGTTTTCTGTCGTATCTCCGGTGTTTCCCGGTCTGCAGCCGGTCGTGTCCCGCGATCGGCCATGTGCTCCATAGCCGGTCATGCACTCTGCGATTGGCCGTACGCTCCGGGATTCGCCGGCCTTGGGCATCGAAAAAGCCGCAGGAACCTGTCGAAACAGACTCCTGCGGCCGGATTGTGGAATTATATTCCCGGTTTAGAACCGTCTTTTGCCGTAACCGTCGCGGTTGTAGCCACCGCCGCCGCGGTTGCCTCCGTAACCGCCGCCGTTGCCGTGTTCGGTCTTGGGGCGGGCTACGTTTACGATGATCGTCATACCCTCGAAATCGGTGCCGTTCAGGGCGTCGATGGCGCTCTGACCTTGGCCCTCGTCGGGCATCTCGACAAAGCCGAAACCGCGCGAACGTCCGGTCTCCCGGTCTGTGATGATGTTAGCCGAAGATACCTCTCCGTATTGTGCGAAAAGTGCCTGCAAACTCTCGCCTGTCGTGCGGAAGTTCAGTTTTGAAACGTAAATGTTCATCTGTCTTTTGATTATGTGAAATGATGCTTGTTTATTTTGCGTATGCTATGTTGACCGCATTGAGTCCCCGTTGACCGCGTTCCGTCTCGAAGGTCACCAGCGCGCCTTCGGCGATGTCGGCCGGTGCGTTGCTGATGTGGAAGAAATATTTCTCCGTACTGTCGAGGTCCTTGATGAAACCGTAGCCTTTGTCTGTGTTGAAATGTTCCACGCGTCCCCGCAGTGCGACCGGCTCCTGCTCCTCCTTTTTGGGGACGAATACCGCGATGGTCTCCGCATCGACCTTCGGTTTGCTGCTCATGTCGGGCGGCGTGTCGGTAATCATGCCGTTCGCATCGACATACGCGATCATGTCGTCGAGCGAGCTGCCGCCCCTGTTGGCTTTGCGTTCCTCTTTGCGCTGTTGCTTCTCTAACTTCTTGCCTTGTTTTTTCTTCTCTAATTCTCTTTTGCTGAATGAAATCGCCATTAATTATATGATTAAAATGTGTTTGTTCCAGGCTTTCGCCGCCGTTGCCGCACGCCGCCGGATATGCTCCGTGCCGCGCTGTTGCTGGAGCGAGTCGGTATTCGAACAAAAAAAGTCGGTTTTGAAGGCTGAATCAGCGATGGAGAAGACCTGCTAAAGATAAGCGGGACAGTGTATTGCCAAGAAAGTTACAATATGAACTCGATTGTCCGGGTTGCCAAAGATAGGCATTATAATCGGAATATCTGCATTTATTTGCAGATATTTCGCTGCCGGTGCATTTCGGCGCTTTGGGCGGGACTTCTCCGATAAAAAAAAGCCACCGCTTTTGCGGTGGCTTGAGCCGAAACCGGGACTTGAACCCGGGACCTCTTCATTACGAGTGAAACGCTCTACCAACTGAGCTATTTCGGCTTGCCGGGAACATTAAGTTCCCTTTGGGACTGCAAATATCTGAAAAATATTTTTTTCAAACAACAATTTTTCAAAAATTCTCACATTTCTTACTATATTCGTGCAAAACTAACCCGATAATGATCACTTTTCTGGTGTGCCTTGCGCTGCTGGTGGCGGCGTATTTTACATACGGACGTTATCTGGAGCGTCTTTGCGGGGCCGATGCAGGGCGTCCCGTGCCTTCGGCCGTGTCGTTCGACGGCGTGGACTATATTCCGATGCCGATGTGGAAGACTTTCCTCGTCCAACTGCTCAATATCGCCGGTCTGGGGCCGATTTTCGGCGCCGTGCTGGGCGCGGCCTACGGTCCCGTGGCGTTTCTCTGGATTACGTTCGGCGGGATTTTCATGGGCGCGGCCCATGACTTTATCGCCGGCATGATCTCCCTGCGCAATAACGGCGCGAGCCTTCCGGAGACGGTCGGCACCTATCTGGGCAACGGCGTCAAACAGCTGATGCGCGTCTTTTCTGTCGGATTGATGGTGCTCGTGGGCGCGGTGTTCCTCTCGCAGCCCGCTTCGCTGATCGCCAACCGCATCGACGCTCCGGCGCTTTCGGGAATCGTCTTCGGCGATTTCTCGTGGCTGCTGCTGATCGTTCTGGGCGTCATTCTCGTTTATTATATCGTGGCGACCCTGCTGCCCGTCGATAAGATTATCGGACGCATCTATCCGGTTTTCGGCTGTGCGCTGCTTTTCATGGCGCTGGGAATCCTTGCGGTACTGCTTTTCAGCGGGAAATATACGATTCCCGAATTCACCTCTTTCCGGAACCAGATCGCCGATGCGGCGCGGTTTCCGATCGTGCCGATGCTCTTTACGACCATCGCCTGCGGCGCGATTTCGGGATTTCACGCCACGCAGTCGCCGCTGATGGCCCGCTGTCTTGGCTCCGAGCGTCAGGCCCGGCCCGTGTTTTACGGCGCCATGATCTCCGAGAGCATCATCGCCCTGATCTGGGCGGCTGTCGCCATGGCGTTCTGGAACGGCGTCGGAGGGCTGAACGCCGCGATCGCCGAATACGGCGGACAGGCGGCCGTGATGGTCGACGCGATCGCCCGCGACACGCTGGGCGAGGTGCTGGCCGGGTTCGTGATTTTCGGAGTCGTGGCCTGCGCGATCACTTCGGGCGACACGGCCTTCCGCTCGGCGCGGCTGATCGTCGCCGACTTTATGGGCGTCGAGCAGCGGAGCCTGCGCAAACGCATCTGCATCAGCGTTCCGCTCTTCGCTGCAGGTCTCGTAATCATATTCTGTCTGCCTTTTCAGACAATGTGGAGCTATTTCGCGTGGATGAACCAGACGCTGGCGATGGTCACGCTGTGGATGATTACGGCTTTCCTGAACCGGCACGGCCGCAACCGCTGGGTGGGGCTGATTCCGGCGACGGTCATGACCTACGTATGCTCGTCCTATGTCTTCGTCTCTCCGCTCATGTGCGGCATGCGCGACCGTGCGGCGGCCTACCTGCTGGGCGGGGCGGTGACACTCGTATTGTTGATAATTCTAATTTTTAAAATGCGGCGCGATGCAAAATCCCTGCCTTAACCCGACTGCCGACCAGACCTACGAGGTAATCGGCGAGGGACCCTATAATTTTGCCAAAGTACTGGCCCGTACCCGCGAAATGGAGCGTGCCGGAAATGTCGAGGAAGCCTGCAACGAGCGGTTTCAGGCCTTTCAGCGTTTTGCCGAGCTGGTGCCGGAGGACGAGGAGGTGAATCTCGAATGGAACCACCGCAATTCGCGCGCGGCCCTCGAACTGATTCGGGCGTCGGCCATCGACCATTTTCTGATCAACGACTTCGAAATGTCGGCGGCACTGCTCGAATTGCTGCTCGAACTGGACCCCGAAGACCATCTGGAGGGGAGTGAACTGCTGGCTTTCGATTATCTGGCCATGGACGAGCAGGAGTTGTTCGACGAGGTGATCAACGACGTGTCGGACAAGTATGCCAGCCGCGAAATCCTGCTGCTATGGTCGGCGTTCCGCCGCGGCGGGAAGCTGCCCGAAGGGGAGTTGCAGCGCTTCAAAACCCGCTTTGCGCCCTATTTCGCCGAATTTACGGCCGAGGAGCATCCCGCCGACGAGACTTACCTGCGCGATATCGAGAGCGAACGCCCTTCGCTTCGGGCGCAGGCCCGCGAATTGTGGTTGCAGACCGAAAACCTATGGTGTCTCTGGCCCGGATTCATCGGGGCGCTGCGCGCGGCCCGATGACGAACGGCAGGAGCTGAGGCGTCGCAGGGGGTGACGGCGGGTGACGGCATTGCAGGGACGGAGACGTCGCAGGCTCCGCCCCTCCGGCCGCATGATCTCCGGCGCTATTTCTTGTGGCGTTCCAGATAGATCGAATAGAGCCTGAAATGCTCTTCGATCGCCTTTTTGTACCCTTTCAGGTCGCGGTTTTCGATGTATTTCAGCAGGTCGCGGTGCGTCACCAGCGCACCGGCCCGCTCCAGCTCCTTTTCGATCGGTTCCAGAAAGTCGCGGTACTTCTCCTTGACGAAATCCAGCACGGGATAGATGATGTCCTGAAATTCGGTGATGATCTTGTTTCCCGTGATTTCATAGAGTTTGGTGTGGAAACGGTGTTCGCTGACCGGGGCGTATTTATTGTTGCCGATGACCTGACTCATCTCGACGATCTCCTTCAGTTCGGCGACGTCGGCGTCGGTGAGGTTGCGGAAGATGTTGTCGCTGATGCCGATTTCGAGCGCCACGCGGAATTCGAGGATGTCGCAGAGCGTCGATTCGTTCATCAGCAGCGGATTGATGCACCGCTTCATGCCGCCGAGCAGCGACGGCTCGCCCAGCACCATGCCTTTCTTGGTGCGCGAGACGATCATGCCGGTCATCTTGAAGCGGCTCAGCGCTTCGCGCAGTACGGCCCGGCCGACGCCCAGCGACGCCGCGAGTTCCATCTCGTTCGGAATGCTGCATCCGGGGCGCAGACCCTGTTCCTTGAAGTAGGAGATCAGACTCTCCTCGACGCTGTCTACGAGCGTGGTGTTGTGGTTGGCTAACTTCAGTTCTTCCATGCGCGGGTGTCTCTTTGCCGGCGGGGCTTGTGCGGCTATTCGGTCTCTTTCCGGTTTCGGACCAGCTCCTTGAAGCAGTGGCGGCAGATCGCCTCGTAGGAGTCGGTTTCGCCCAGCATGACCAGCTTTTCGTCTTGCGTAAGGCGGTGCGAATGGTGCGCGAGGTTGCCGCAGCGGACGCAGATGGCGTGGACCTTGGTGACGTATTCGGCCGTGGCCATCAGCGCCGGCATCGGGCCGAAGGGCTTGCCGGTGTAGTCCATGTCGAGTCCCGCGACGATGACCCGCACGCCGCTGTCGGCCAGCTCGCGGCAGACCTCGATGATGCCGTCGTCGAAGAATTGCGCCTCGTCGATGCCCACGATATCGACGTCGGAGGTCATCAGCAGGATGTTCCGGGCCGAGTCGACCGGCGTGGAGCGGATGGCGTTGGCGTCGTGCGAGACGACCTCCTCTTCCGAATAGCGCACGTCGATGCGGGGTTTGAAGATTTCAACCTTCTGGTTGGCGAATTTGGCGCGTTTGAGACGGCGTATCAGCTCTTCGGTCTTGCCTGAGAACATCGAGCCGCAGATTACTTCGATCCAGCCTTTGCGGCTGGCGTTTTCCAAGAACATAAATCAGAGTATCGTTTGTTTCGGTTTGTTATTCGCACTCGTCGAGGCGGGTGATGCGGGCGCCGAGGGCGTTCAGGCGGCCGTCGATGTCGCGGTAGCCGCGGTCGATCTGGTCGATGTTCTGGATCGTCGAGACCCCCTCGGCCGACATGGCGGCGATCAGCAGCGCCACGCCCGCGCGGATGTCGGGCGAAGTCATGCGCGTCGCGCGCAGGCGTATGCGGTGGTCGTGGCCGATGACCGTGGCGCGGTGCGGGTCGCAGAGGATGATCTGCGCCCCCATGTCGATCAGTTTGTCGACGAAGAACAGACGGCTTTCGAACATCTTCTGGTGAATCAGCACGGCGCCCTTGGCCTGCGTCGCCACCACGAGGAAGATCGACAGCAGGTCGGGCGTGAGTCCCGGCCACGGGGCGTCGGCGATGTTCATGATCGAGCCGTCGAGGAAGGTCTCGATCGAGTAGTGGTCCTGCCGGGGAATATGGATGTCGTCGCCCTGCTGTTCGAAGCGGATGCCCATGCGGGCGAACTGCGCCGGGATGATGCCGAGGTTCTCGAACGAGACGTTCTTGACGGTCAGCTCCGACTGGTTCATGGCGGCCATGCCGATGAAACTGCCCACCTCGATCATGTCGGGCAGCAGCGTGTGCTCCGTGCCTCCGAGCGAATCGACGCCCTCGATGGTCAGCAGGTTCGACGCTATGCCCGAAATGCGCGCTCCCATGCGGTTGAGCATCTTGCACAACTGCTGCAGGTAGGGTTCGCAGGCGGCGTTGTAGATCGTCGTCGAGCCTTTGGCCAAGACTGCGGCCATAACGATGTTGGCGGTACCCGTCACCGAAGCCTCGTCCAGCAGCATGTAGGTGCCCTTCAGCTCTTTGCCTTCGACCATGAAGAACTCGTCGGCGATGTCGAAGTTGAATTTCGCGCCGAGCTTCTGGAATCCGATGAAGTGGGTGTCGAGCCTGCGGCGGCCGATCTTGTCGCCGCCCGGCTTGGGGATGTAGCCCACGCCGAAGCGGGCCAGCATCGGGCCGATGAGCATCACCGAACCCCGCAGGCGCGTGCAGCGCCGGCGGTAGTCCTCCGTGCGCAGATATTCGAAGTCGATCTCCTTGGCGCAGAAGCTGTAGGTGTCTTCGGCGAGCTGTTCGACCTCGACGCCCATGCGGCGCAGCAGCTCGATGAGCTGCATGACGTCCAGAATCCGGGGGATATTGTGCACCGTGACCCGTTCGGGAGTCAGCAGCGTGGCGCAGAGTATCTGCAACGCCTCGTTTTTGGCGCCTTGGGGCGTAATGCTACCGTGAAGGCGGTGGCCTCCTTCGACTTTGAAAATTGCCATATGCGTGATAATTAACTGCGGGACCGTGTTTCCCGCCGGATTCCGCTCCCGGCGGCGCAGCCGCAGGATGTGCCGTCGGCGGGCTTTCGTCCCTCCTCTTCTTGACAAAGTTAAAAAGATTTCGTGCTTTTTGCCCGGCTTTTTTGAATTATTTTCGTGAAAAATTTTTGCGGATAACTTTTTTGTTGTACTTTTGCAATCCGTAAAAATGTCTGAAACAATAAAAAGTATATAGCTATGGCAATGAAGAGAACTTACCAGCCCTCGCGCCGGAAAAGAATCAACAAGCACGGTTTCCGCAGTCGTATGGAGACGGCGAACGGCCGTAAGGTGCTGGCTGCACGTCGCGCGAAAGGTCGCAAGAAGCTGACCGTATCGGACGAATCGACGTTCAAGTACGCTTAGTTCCCCGTTAGGAAAGAGTGAAAGCCGACGCAAAGTCGGCTTTTTTTGTTTATCTTTACCGCCGGCCGCCGGCCTGATGCCGGAAACTCGTTGCGGGGTCTCTCCGCGGGAAACTGCGGGCGGCGCAAACCGTAAAACCGTTGAAGATGCTTACTATCAGACGAGCTGTGGAGACCGACTGCGGACTGATCCGCAGTCTGGCCGACGAGGTGTTTCCGGCGACTTACCGCGAAATTATCACCTCGTCGCAAATGGATTACATGATGAAGTGGATGTATGCGCCCGAAGTCTTGCGGCGTGAGATGCGCACCGGGGTTGCGTGGTTCATCGCCTCGTCCGACGGCGAACCGTGCGGGTACCTTTCGGTGCAGCAGGAGGCCGAAGAGTTGTTCCATTTGCAGAAAATCTACGTGCTGCCCCGTTTTCAGGGTCTCGGCGTCGGGGAATTCCTGTTCCGCCATGCTGTGGAATATGTTCGTTCGGTGCATCCCGCGCCCTGCAGGATGGAGCTGAACGTAAACCGCAGCAACCGTGCAGTGCGTTTTTACGAGAAGATGGGCATGCGCAAGCTCCGCGAAGGCGATTTCCCGATCGGCGACGGCTATTACATGAACGATTACATCATGGGGCTGGAGATCGAATAGCCGCTCCGTATGTGTCGGAGAGGGGGGCTTTTCGCCGGATGATATAAAAGGATGTCTGAAAAGACATCCTTTTTTAAGATCGGTGCCGGTGCTTGTTTCCCGGTCGCCGTATGTCGCCATGGCGACATACGGCAGCCGCGGGAAAGTCGGCCGTTATTTGCCCTCGGCCGTCTTGAACAGATCGACTTCGCCGCGCTCGACCTTGCCGTGCATGTCGGCCAGCTCGGCGATTACCGGAGAGATGAATTCGAGCGTGTCGGCGACGGCCGACTTTTCGCCCTCGCCCTTGATGCGATAGAGCATGGCGGCGTACAAGGCCCTGAAGCACAACTCCGTGTCGTTCATGCCCGGATTGCCCAGCACGGCGCGCAGGCGCGGCAGTTCGGGTTCGAGACGGGCGTATGTCCTGCGGTAGTGCTCGCCGACGGGGAGCTTCATCAGCTGCAGGTGCAAATCGTGCAGGTCGCCGATCAGGTGGAGCGTATGTTCCAGATGCCCTTTTTCGTCTTTGCCCTCCTGATGCAGCAGGTTGGCGATGTCCATGTACCAGAGCAGGAATACGTGCTTCTGCTCGTCGGCGATGTCCTTGCGGGGGGCTATGAGCGTCGAGAAGATCGCTTCGGGGCTGAATTGCAGCGCCCGCAGCAGGTCCTCCAGCTGCCAGAGGTAGAGGATGTATTCGGCGATGTTTTCCCGGCGTTTGGCTTGTGCTATGTCCATGCTGATCCGCGCTTATTTGGTCGGTTTGATCCACCGCTGCGGCGCGCCCGCACGGTGTTTGAGAAAGTACTGCTGCGATTTCAGGAGGTTGCGCGACTGCAGCACCATGTTCTTGGTCTCGGTCAGGATCGTCAGGTAGAGCATCGACGCCTTGGTGTTGGACCGGGCTTCGTTGATGCGCCCAAGCTCCGATTTGATGGCCTCGGCGATCGACTCGAACAGCTGGTCGCGCAGCGCCAGCACCATCTCGATCTCCGTGAAGTCGCCGTCGCGCAGCATCTGGTTGATGTGACGGTAGATCGACTCCACGTCGTCGTTGATCGACATCAGGTCCTTGGCCTGCTCCTTCGACAGTCCTTCGTGGTTGTTGTCGATATGTTCGAACGCAGGGCGCGTGATGTGCATCAGCGCCTTGGTCATTTCGTTGAGGTAATCCACCACCTGCACGTAGTAGTGGGCCGTGTTCACGTCGCCGCTCTGCAACTTCTTGAGCGTGGGCAGCAGCGTGTATTTGCGTTCGCGCGACTGGTAGAAGAGGTCGTTCGACTCCTTGACCATGTCGCGCAGCACCTTGCGGTTCTCCTTGAAGACGGCGATCAGCGTGCGGTCGTAAATCTTCGTGGCGCACTCCATCGTGTGGCAGACCTCTTCGCGCAGGTTAGCGATGATGTCCTCGTTGGTGCGCGTGTCGGCGTTGGCCGCCGTGGGAGAGGCGGATTTGCCTTTTTTCAGGAAGTTGCTGTGGATGAGCATGTAGCCGCACAAGAGGGTGACGATGACGAATGCGACGGTTCCGCCGTAGATCAGGGCCAGCCCCACGACGAATGCGATCAGGAATCCGCCCAGTGCCGTGATGAACCAGCCGGCGACGACGGTCATGACACCCGAAATGCGGTATACGGCGCTTTCGCGGCCCCATGCGCGGTCGGCCAGCGACGAACCCATGGCCACCATGAAGCAGACGTAAGTCGTCGAGAGGGGCAGTTTGAGCGACGTGGCGATGGCGATCAGCATGGCCGAGGTCGTGAGGTTTACCGTGGCGCGGATCATGTCGTACGGCGCGCCGCTGTGTTCGATGTCCTCGTATTCGAAGCGGCGCGAAATGGCGGCCCGCACGCGCGGCGGGATGACCCGTTCGATGCCGGCGTTGATGTTGAGCGCCGCGCGGACGATCGTGCGCGAGAGGACCGACGAACCGTACTGCTCGGTGCCTTCGTCGCCCTGCGCCGAGAGCGACAGCTCGGTTTCGGTGACGTGCATGGCCTTTTTCGAGGTCCAGAGCGTGAGTATCATGATGGCGCCCGCGGCCAGCAGGATCAGGAAGTTGGCCGGAACGTTGTCGTTCAGCACGCCCATCAGCATTTGGGAATCGCCGCTGTGCCGGGCGATCGAGTAGGCGTCGAATCCGGCGACGGGTACGCCGATGAAGTTCACCAAGTCGTTGCCCGCGAAGGCCAGCGCCAAGGCGAAGGTGCCCGAAAGGATCGTGATGCGCAGGATGTTGATCTTGAACCGCTGTATGAAGAAGAGCAGCAGTGAGCAGACGACCCAGCAGATCAGGAGCGACAGCAGCAGGTGATTGTCCACCATCGTGACGAAATCGTGTCCCGCCAGAATGGATTTAAGCCCTTTGAAGACGGCAAAGTAGACGATCGCCGTCAGCGAGGCGCCGCACCACATCGACCCGAAGCGGCGGAACGGAAGCGTGTAGCGGAACGAGAAGATCGTGCGCGAGACGTACATGACGAAGGTTCCGCAGGTGAAGGCGATGACCACCGACAGGAGGATCGCCGAGACGATGCCCATGGCGCGGGAGGTGTTGATGAACTGTCCCAGCGCGCCGACGCCGAGATCGGGGGTGTTCGAGATTTTGTAGATCGACACGGCGATGGCCGATCCGAGCAGGCAGAAGATCAGCGATACGGTGGTCGAGGTAGGCAGTCCCCACGAATTGTAGAGGTCCAGCAGGATGATGTTGGCGAACATCACGCCCAGATAGAGCATCATCACTTCGTGAAAGGTGAAGAGTCCGGGGTTGAACATGCCGCTGCGGGCCACCTCCATCATGCCGCTCGACGTTACTACGCCGATGATGATGCCGATCGAAGCGACGAGCAGGATGGTGCGCATGGGTGCGGCTTTGGAGCCGATGGCGGAGTTGAGGAAATTGACTGCGTCGTTGGTGACGCCGACAAAAAGACCGGATATGGCGAGAATGCCCAGAATGCCTACAATGACAGTGTAGATCTCACTCATGTTAGGGTTTAGTGCAAATTGTGAACAAATTTACGCCATTTTTCCCGATGAAACGGTTTTGCCGCCGAATATTAACATTAATTTAACATGGAGTTTCGCGGATGCGGCGGTAGAATTGACGCTCCAACGCAGAACCGGATGAATGAGCGGGCGCCGTGCTTTCCTCATGCCGGATTTTTCTGCCGTGTTTCTGCGTTGCATTCGGATAACAGCCGGAGAAAATGCCGTCCCGGCGCGTCGTTCCATGAAAAAAGGGCAGGACCCCTCGGTCCTGCCCGCTCTTTTCGGCCGGAACCGTTTGTCCTGCCCTTTCTCTTCGGCCGGGGCCTACTCCTCGTCGGTGTCGGTGTAGGCCTTCAGCAGCTTGTCCTGCACGTCGGCCGGAACCGTTTGTCCTGCCCTTTCTCTTCGGCCGGGGCCTACTCCTCGTCGGTGTCGGTGTAGGCCTTCAGC
>NZ_CAXUDY010000006.1:0-151337 GCF_964250025.1 Alistipes sp. DJF_B185 | reverse complement strand
CAGCTTGTCCTGCACGTCGGCCGGAACCTGCTCGTAGGAGGAGAATTTCATCGAGTAGGTCGCCGATCCCGACGTGAGCGACGAAAGGGTCGTCGAATAACGGTACAGCTCGGCCAGCGGAACCGTGGCGTTCAGGCGGTCGAAGCCCTTGTCGGACTCCATGCCGGCGATCATCGCGCGGCGGTTCTGGAGGTCCGACATCACGGCGCCCATGTAGTCGCTCGGCACGAGGACCTCGACGTTGTAGATCGGCTCCATGATCTTGGGTCCCGCGTTGCGGAATGCCTCCTTGAAGGCGTTGCGCGCCGCCAGCTTGAATGAGATTTCGTTCGAATCCACCGGGTGCATCTTGCCGTCGTAGATCACTACGCGGATGTCGCGGGCGTAGGAACCCGTCAGCGGGCCTTCGTCCATCTTCTCCATGATGCCCTTGAGGATGGCGGGCATGAAGCGCGCGTCGATGGCGCCGCCCACGATCGCCGAGTAGAACTGCAGTTTGCCGCCCCACGGCAGGTCGTATTCCTCCTTGGTCTTGGGGTTGACGACCATGTCGCCCTTGCCGGGAACCTTGTAGTTCTTGGGTTCGGGCATGCCTTCGTAGTAAGGCTCGATGATCATGTGCACCTCGCCGAACTGGCCTGCGCCGCCCGACTGCTTCTTGTGGCGGTAGTCGGCCTGCGCCACCTTGGTGATGGTCTCGCGGTAGGGAATCTTCGGCGCGATATAGTCGTACTGGAGGCGGTTCTCCTTTTCGATGCGCGTGCGGAGGATATTGAGATGATGCTCGCCCTGACCCTGTATGATGGTTTGTTTCAGCTCCTTGGAGTATTCGACCAGAATCGTCGGGTCCTCGAATTTGGCGTCGTTGAGCACCTTGCCCAGCTTCTCCTCGTCGCCCTGCTCCTTGGCCTTGACGGCGGCGCGGTAGCGCGGTTCGGGGAACACGATCGGTTCGACGGTCACCGGCGCCGACGGCGCCGCGAGCGTGTCGTTGGTGCGCGTGCCCTTGAGTTTGACGGTGCAGCCGATGTCGCCCGCCATGAGTTCGGTGACTTTGATGCGGTTCTTGCCCGCTACGGCGAAGAGCTGTGACACCTTCTCCTTGTTGCCCGTGCGGGTGTTCACCAGCTCGGTGCCCTCGGCGATACGGCCGCGGATCACGCGGAAATAGGTGATTTCGCCGATATGCTGTTCGACCTGACTCTTGAATACGAAAGCCACGGCGGGCGCCGTCTCGTCGGCCGCGATCTCTTCGCCGTCGGTCGAGAGGAAGTTCGGGGCCTTCAGCGGGCCGGGAGCGACGTTGATGATGAACTCCATCAGACGCTTGGTGCCGATGTCGCGCTTGCCGCTGGTGCAGAAGATCGGCATCACCTCGCGTTTCGAGAGGCCGATTTTCAGACCCGCGCGGATGTCGTCCTGCGTGAGCGTGCCTTTGTCGAAGTACAGTTCCATGAGGGCTTCGTCGTGTTCGGCGGCCATCTCGACCAGCTCCTTGTTCAGCTCCTGAGCCTTGTCCAGCTCTTCGGCGGGAATTTCCAGCTCCTCGCGGTGGCCGTCGTTGTCCTTGAAACGGTACATCTTCATCAGCAGCACGTCGATGAAGGCGTTGAATTCGGGACCCTGATTGACCGGGTACTGCACGATGACGGGCTTCACGCGCGACGAGGCGCGGATCGACTCGACGGCGGCCTCGAAATTGGCCTTGTCGGCGTCGAGCTGGTTCACCACGCCGATCACGGGTTTCTGCAGCAGACGGGCGTAGCGGGCCTGAATTTCGCTGCCGACCTCCCAGCCGTTCTGGGCGTTGAACAGGAATACGCCCACGTCGCCCACCTTGAACGCCGAGAAGAGACTTCCGCAGAAGTCGTCCGAGCCGGGGCAGTCGATGATGTTCAACTTGCGGTCCATGAATTCGGTGAAGAGGATGGTCGAATAGATCGAGCGTTTGTATTCGTGCTCGATATCCGTGTTGTCCGAGAGCGTGTTGTTCGTCTCGATACTACCCCTGCGGTCGATGACCTTACCCTCGAAGGCCATCGCTTCGGCAAGGGTAGTTTTCCCCGTGCCGGGCGCGCCGATGAGTACGATGTTCTTGATCTCTTTAGCTGAATAATTTTTCATATTCCCGTGTGGTTTTAAGGTTTTCGGGTGGTTCGGGGCGTCGCCGGAGGTGTTCCCGCGGGGCGTATTCCCGGTTGCGGAAGGTGCCCTTTCCGGGATTTTCCGGTTAGCCGACTATAAATATACAAAAAAAACGGGATAACCAAACCGGGGCATGAAAAAATCGCCCTCAGGAGGCGATTTTTCGGTCTAAAAAAGGAATGTCGAGCCACGTGAGCTTTTTCCACAACCACTCGACGGGACCGTGCGAATGGCGGCGCAGCCATATCCGGCAGAAGGCGTACTGTACGAGGATGATGCCCACGCCCGCGAGCGTGCCGTAGATCACGTCCACGTGGCGGTAAAGCCCCATGCCCCAGTTGTAGAAGAGCGCCGTTCCGAGCAGCGATTGCAGCAGGTAGTTGGTCAGGCTCATGCGGCCGAAGAAGGTCATGCCGTGCAGCGTCCGCCGGAATCCCGGCCAGCCGTACCACAGCAGGACCACCGCCGCGACGATGGCCGTCGCCGTCATCAGGTTGCGCATCGCCTCGAACGGCACGAGCCATGTTCCGAGAATACCGGCGGCCAGCAGTCCGCCCCAGATGCGCCGGTTGCGGCCTTCGTCGTAGAAGAGCCGGTAACGGCCCGCCAGCATGCCCAGCACGAACATCAGCAGCGTCTGCGTGGCACGGCCGTGTTCCAATCCCCATGCGAACGAGCTGATCGGCCCGTAGACGAGGCTCGCGCGGGCGCTCTGGGCGAAGGTTCCCGTGGCGAGGGTCGGATAGAGGGTCTCCATGCCTTCGATGCCGCGCAGCGAGAGCGTATGGCCGCTGAAGTGCTGGTAGAGTTCGAGCGGCTGGATGAAGAGCAGCGCCGCTATGACCCACACCCAGCGGTTCGGGAGTTTGCCGATGGGGATCATCAGCAGTCCGAAAACGGCGTAATAGGTCAGCACGTCGCCGTTGTAGATCGCGGCGTTGATCAGTCCGATGCCGAACAGCAGTATCATGCGCCATGCGAACCGCAGCGAGAAGTCGTTGCCCCGCTGCGCCTGATTGTCGCTCTGGATGAAGAAACTTAGTCCGAACAGCAGTGCGAAGATGGCGTACATCTTGCCCGAAAGCAGGAATCCCAGCGCGCCGGCCACGGTTTGTTCCCAACCTCCGAATCCGGCGCGGATGTAATCCAGCCCGCTCCAATAGAGGTTGAAGTGCTCGCGGGCGTGGAACAGGATAATTCCCGCCACGGCGATGCCGCGCAGGGCGTCCGCCACTTCGATGCGGGTGTTGGGCAGGTTGGTCGTGCGGTACATTTTCGTCGGTCAGGAGTTAAAAGCGCAGGCAATCCCCGTCAGCGCTTCGACGGCCCGGCGGCCCTCGTCGCCCAGCGAGAGCGAATAGTCGTTGACGAAAAGTGCGATGTGCGCGTCGATCACGGCGTCGTCGAGTTCCTGCGCGTGTTCCTTGATATATGCGCGCGACGCTTCGGGATGCGCGAAAGCGTATTCGATGCTTTGGCGGATGAGGGTCTCGACCTGCCGCCGCACCGCTTCGGGCAGGCTCCGTTTGGCCGCGATGCCGCCCAGCGGCAGGGGCAGCGCGGTGGTCCGCTCCCATAGCTGTCCGAGGTCGGCGACCAGCTCCAACTGCCGCTGCCGGTAGACGAAACGCCCCTCGTGGATCAGCACTCCGGCGTCGAAGTCGCCCCGCTCCACGGCGGCGGCGATCTGCGAGAAGAGCAGGGGCGTGCGCTCCGTAATCCGGGGGAAAAGGCGCATCATCAGTGCGTTGGCCGTGGTGTGGACTCCCGGTACGGCCACGCGGCGGATCGGCGACCGGTCCCCCGCGCGGCGCACCAGCAGCGGTCCGTTGCCGCGTCCGAGCGCCGCGCCGCTGTCCAGCAGCGCGTAACGGTCCGCAACGGCGGGCAGCACGGCGCAGCTTATCTTGCTCACGTCGGCCTCTCCGGCCTGCACCCCGCGGTTGAGCGCCTCGATGTCGCGGTATTCGACGTCGAAATGCAATCCGCCCGTGTCGATGCGTCCGTTCAGGAGCGCGTCGAACATGAAGGTGTCGTTCGGGCAGGGCGATATGCGCAGGCGGAGCGTCACCGTTTCTGCGCTTCGGTGATGTTGCGCGCGTTCTCCTGATCGCGGTTGCGGTTGCGCCTGCCGCCGTAGCGGCCCAGCAGCCAGCCCGCTGCGAAGGTCAGCGCGAGGACGATGATGTCGATAAATACGTTGGCCAGCCAGCGCTGGATGGCAGGGGCGAACTGCCAGATCAGAATGAAGACGACCAGTATCAGGATCAGTCCCGCCCAAAGTGTCCATTTTTTATTCATCGTTTCCGAATATTTGGGTTAATGTTGCGGTAAGGTTTTCGACGGCCAGCCCTCCGGCCCATCGGTCGAAGGGTTCGCCGACATAGTTCGACACGGCGCGAATCTGGCAGCAGGCGACGCCCAGCGCTTCGCACACGGCGAAAAAGGCCGCGCCCTCCATGTTTTCGATTTCGGGCAGCGCGCTTTGCCCGTCCGTGCCGTCGATTCCGGGCAGCGAGCCTTGTCCGGCCGTGCCGTTCGTGTCGCCGATCGCGGACTGCATGTCCGAGGGCTGTTCCGGGCTGTCCGCCCTCTCTCCGGCAGGTTGCAGCGTCTGTCCGGCCGGGGCCGAAACTGCGTCGCCGGACTTCGTTTCCGGCACCGGAATCCCATACCCTGTTTCCCGGAACTCCTGTTCCTGCTTCCGCCCCGTCTCCCGCAGGCCGTCTCCCGAACGGTTTACCGTAACGCCCGCCGCGAGGGGCAGTCCCAGATCGGGTCCCGAAGTTTCGTATTCGCGGGCGTAACGTGCCGGAATCCCGGCGATCCGCTCGGAGACCACTTCGACCACCTCGCCGCGCTGCAGGCTCCGGTCGTACGCCCCCGCGATGCCTGCGAGCACGACCAGCTGGGGCTTGCGGGCTTTCACGGCCCGGATCGTCGCGGCCGCGATCTCCGCCGCGCCGACTCCGGCCACGAAGACCGGATCGCGGGGCTGGGTGAGGATGAACGCCTTGGCCTCCTCGATGGTGGGGAAAATGAAAATCCGCTTCACGTTACCGGCCCACTGCGGCTTCGAGTTCCTCGACCGTGATCGGAATTTTCCTGTCACCCAGCATGCGGCTGCCCTCTTCGGTGACCAGAATGTCGTCCTCGATGCGGATGCCGCCGAAGTCGCGGTACGCCTCCAGCGCGTCGTAATCGACGATGCCCTTGTAGAGACCCTCGGCGCGGCACTTGTCGATCAGCGCCGGGATGAAGTAGAGTCCCGGTTCGTCGGTCATCACCGTTCCCGGTTCGATGCGCCACGCCGCGCGGTAGATGCAGGTTCCCGACTTGGCGGCGCGGTCGGCGATCGTCGAGAAGTCGAAACTCCGCTCGCCCATCGCCTCGCAGTCGTGTACGTCCATGCC
Source organism: Alistipes sp. DJF_B185 (assembly GCF_964250025.1). Taxonomy (NCBI): domain Bacteria; kingdom Pseudomonadati; phylum Bacteroidota; class Bacteroidia; order Bacteroidales; family Rikenellaceae; genus Alistipes; species Alistipes sp. DJF_B185. Next base: position 145,779 of record NZ_CAXUDY010000006.1, on the reverse strand, counting down.
CAGCCCGTGTCCCAGTCCGTGGGGCATGAGCATCGTCATGGCACCCGAAGCCACAGCGTCGGCGGCCGTGCCCTTGAGCAGTCCCAGCGCCACCAGCCCTTCGGCCAGCGTCATGTAGGCGGCGTTGTGTATCTCGGTGTACATCATATGCGGCTTGACGATGCGTGCCACATGGTCGTGCGCCGCCAGTACGACGTTGTAAATCTCCTTCTGCTTCTGCGTGAACCGGCCGCTGACGGGGTAGGTGCGTGTGTGGTCCGAGCAGTAGCCGTCCACGGTCTCGCAGCCTGCGTCGCACAACAGCAGCCGCCCCTGCTCCAATACGCCGTCGGCGTTGAGGTTGTGGAGCGTCTCGCCGTGCTGCGAGACGATCGAGGGGAACGACAGGCCCGAACCGCTGGATTTGGCGATGCCCTCGATGGCGCCCGCGATCTCGCGCTCGACCACTCCCGGACGGCACATCTTCATAGCCAGCGTGTGCATCTGGTAGCCTATCAGGAACGCGCGTTCCATCGCCTCGACCTCCTCGGCGCTCTTCTTCTCGCGCATTTCGGCCACGGCGAACATCAGTTCGACCGACTTGTAGTCGTGCAGCAATTCGGGCTTGATGCCGAGCAGCGCCGACAGCTGGAGCTTCGTCTCGCCGCGGTAGGGCGGCAGGTAGTGGATCTTGCGGCCCAGCGAAACGGCTTTGCGGAGCCGCTTTTCAAGTTCGGCCATGGGGAACGTCGCCGTGACGCCGACTTCGGCGCCCAGTTCGCGCAGCGTGGGCTGCGGACCGGTCCAGATGATGTCCTCGACCGTGAAATCGTCGCCGTACAGCGCCTCTTCGCCCGTGTCGGCGTCGATCAGGCCCGCCAGCGACGGGGTGTTCAGCCCGAAGTAGTAGCGGAACGACGAATCCTGCCGGAAATAGTAGGCATTGTTCGGATAGTTGTTGGGCGAAAGGGAGTTGCCCGGCAGCAGGATGATCCCTGAGCCGATCTTCGTACGCAGCATGTTGCGGCGCGCAGCGTAGGTTTTAGCTGAAAACATAGTATGGCGTTTTAATTTGCATTCCGTTTGCGGCGCCTGCGGCCCGTCGGCGCAGGGCTTGTGCGGCGGCACATTCTCCACCTCTTACAAAAATAGTAAAAATATGACAAGCCCGCGCCCTGCGGCGGCTATTTTTTGCGGAAAGGCTTCTGCGGAGGGTGCGGACGGGGGTAAATGTCCGGCGGGGCGGGCCTGCGGTCAGAATTCGACGCTTGCGCCCGCATCGTTGACCGTGACGGCGACCTCGCGGCCCATGTAGAGGGCGACGTTGGGGTCTTCGTGGCCTGCGGGGATGCCGAAGACGACCGGAAGCCCCAGCGGACGGACATAGGCTGCGATGATGTCGCAGGGGTCCCAGACGCCGAAGTGCTTCTGTCCCGGCATGTCCGTAAAGTGGCCTACGAGAATGGCCTTGCATTTGGCCAGTATTCCGCTCCGCTCCAGCTGCTGCATCATGCGGTCGAGCCGGTACATCTGTTCGCCGATCTCCTCGATGAACAGCACCGTCGGGGTGTCGAAGTCGGGCTGTTCGGGCGTGCCGATCGCCGAGCAGAGCAGCGAGAGGTTGCCGCCCGCGAGCCGTCCGCGGGCCGTGCCGGAGACGTTGAGCGGGTGTGCGGCGGCGTCGATGCGCGTCCAGCGGCCGAAAAGCGCGCTGCGCAACGATTCGTCCGAGACGATTGCTTCGGGTTTTTCGTCGGCGCCGAAACGGAATTTGCCCGGCATCGTGGCGTGAAGGCTTTCGACGCCCAGCCGCCCCAGCGCCATGTGGAGCATGGTGACGTCGCTGAATCCGACGATCCACTTGGGATGTTCGCGCAGCGGCGTGAGGTCGAGCAGCGGGAGCAGGCGCACCGATCCGTAGCCGCCCTGATAGCTGACGACGGCTTTCACGCCGGGATCGTCGATCATGGCCTGCAGGTCTGCGGCGCGCTGGATGTCGGTTCCGGCGAAATAGGGCTGTTCGCGGTCGGCGTAGTGCGCTCCGAATTTCACTTTCAGGCCCCACTCTTCGAAGCGTTCCCGGACTTTGGCCGTGTCGGCCTTCTCCTTGAGTTTGCGCGCCGGGGTGACGATGCCTATGGTGTCGCCCGGCCGCAGGTAGGGCGGGCGGACGAAAGGCGCGTCGGATTTCTGGGCGGAGAGTGCGTCGGATTGCCGGAGGGAAAGGGTGTCGGGCTGTAGAAGGGTGTCCGTATCGGGGTGGCGGGCGGCGAGGTTTGCAGAGCAGAGCAGGAGGGCGGTGAGCAGGAACGGATATTTCATGTCGGATCTGTATTCGGGGTGTAGAGGGATGTTTGTTTCGGTTCTTCGGGGTTTCGGTCGGAGATGCTTCCGGTTATTTTCTGCGCCGGGTCAGTCCTTCGGGCAGCGGCAGCCGGATGCGGGTGATGCTGACGACGGCGCCCGTCAGGGCGAAACCTCCCGCGAGCAGGAGCGCCGTATGGGTACTGTTTTCGGGGACGATGTGGAACAGGAGGGCCATCAGCGCCGCGCCCGTGGTCTGGCCCACCAGACGCGCCGTGGCGAGCATGCCGCTGGCGCTTCCGCTGCGCTGGGGTGGGGCCGAGGCGATCAGGATGCTGTTGTTGGGCGACTGGAACAGTCCGAATCCCGCGCCGCAGAGCACCAGCCGCCATGCGATGTCGAAAGGCGCCGGGTCGTCGGGCAGGAAGGCCAGCAGGAACAGTCCCGCGGCCATGGCCGTAAGTCCCGTGCCGCCCAGAAATCCGGCGTGGACACGTTCGACGAGGAGGCCGGCGATCGGGGCCACGACCATGATCACGGCGGGCCATGCGGTCATCAGCAGTCCCGTGGCTACTTCGTCGTAGCCGAATTCGTGCTGCAGGTAGAAGGGCAGGGCCACCATGGCGAGCATCTGCCCCAGAAACGAGCAGATCGACGTTAAGACCGAGACCGAAAAGATCGGGATGCGCAGCAGGTCGAACGGCAGCAGCGGATAGGGTTCGCGCAGCTGGCTGCGGATGAAGAAGAAGCCGACGACGAGCAGTGCGGCGATGCCGGCCGAGAGGATGCGCGGATCGAGACCGTGCGAGAATCCCTCGACCGAAGCCATCAGCAGCCCGAACGTGAGTGCGTTCATCACGGCGTCGCGCCAGTCGAAGCGGTGGGTGCCGACCCGCACGGGGTTGTCGGGCAGGAAGCGGCGGCTCAGCGACAGGGCGACAAGCCCGACGGGAATGTTCACGGCGAAGAGCCACGGCCAGTGGGCGATCGAAAGGATGCCTGCGGCGATGGTCGGGCCTGCGACCGACGACACGGCGACGACCGTGGCGTTGAGACCCAGCCCGCGGCCCAGCTGCGCCTTGGGGTAGATGATGCGGATGAGCGTGGTGTTGACCGACGTGACGGCCGCGGCGCCGAAGCCCTGCATGACGCGCGCCAGCACCAGCGTGGCGAGCGACGAGGAGAGTGCGCAGCCCACCGAAGCCACCGTGAAGAGCATCAGCCCGCCGATGTAGACCTTGCGGTAGCCGACCAGCTCGCCCAGCGCCGAGAACGACAGCAGCGAGACCATGATGGCCAGCTGGTAGGCGTTGACGATCCAGATCGAGTCGGCGGACGAAATCCCCAGCTCCTGCCCGATGGTCGGCAGGGCGACGTTGGCGATGGCGCTGTCAAGCACCGACAGTCCGACGCCGAACGCCACGGCCAGAATGGCCCACAAGCGGCGGGGCATCGGCAATCCGTCCGCAGGCGGCGCTATGTAGGGAATGGTGCTCACGGAGTGCAAAGGTAATACATGCCGTCCGCAAATCAAAACGGGTGCCGGGCTCGCATGAAAACGGAGGCCCGGAAATTTCCGGGCCTCCCTTCTCACAACTATGAATTTGAACTTTTTACTTTAAAAAACGGTATGGTAGTATGCTTGTGGCTGGTTGTGATTCCGGTTTATCTGCGGTCGCTCTCCGGCACGATCCCGCCCTGCGGTTCGACGCCCTTGAGGTATTTGGCGAGGAACTTCTCCATCGCGCGGTAGAAGTCGAAACGGTTCTCCTCGTTGTGGAAGCCGTGGCCTTCGTTGTCCTTGACCATGTAGTCCACATGCACGCCGCGGCTGCGCAGCGCTTCGACCATCTGGTTGCTCTCGTTGATGTTCACGCGGGGGTCGTTGGCGCCCTGCACCACCAGCAGCGGGGTCTTGATGCGCTCGGCGTTGAGGGCCGGCGAATTCTCGCGCAGCATCTCGGCGTCCTTTTCGGGGTTGCCGACCATCTCGTACATCATGTCGAGCATCGGTTTCCAGTAGGGCGGAATGGTTTCGAGGAACGAGAAGAGGTTCGACACACCTACGTAGTCGATGGCGCAGGCGTAGAGGTCGGGATCCTTCACGATGCCCTGCAGCGTGGCGTAGCCGCCGTAACTGCCGCCGTAGATGGCGATCTTCGCGGGATCGGCGATGCCTTTGCCGATCAGCCAGTTCACGCCGTCCGTGATGTCGTCCTGCATGGTCTGGCCCCACTTGCCGTAGGCGATTTCGGTGAATTTGCGTCCGAAGCCCGTCGAACCGCGGAAGTTCATCTGCAGCACGGCGTAGCCGCGGTTGGCGAGGAACTGCGCTTCGGGGTTGAAGCCCCAGTAGTCGCGGGCCCAAGGTCCGCCGTGGGGATTCACGACCACGGGCAGGTTCTTGGCGTTGTGCACGGTCTTGCCCACGGGCAGCGTCAGGTAGCCCTCGATCTCCAGACCGTCGCGCGAAGTGTAGTTGATAGGGATCATCTCGGCCATCTGCTCCTCTTCGATCCACGGCGCGAGGTCGGCCAGCTTGGTCATCGTGTCGGCCTCGACGTCGTAGAGGTAATAGGTGCCCATCGTGCGGTCGCCGCCTGCATAGACGATGTATTTGTCCTCGGCCTTGTTCGAGCCGGCGATGCCGATGGCATAGCCGCGCAGGTGCTTCTCCATGCGGCCGAACATCTCGCCCGTCGCCTTGTCGAAGAAGTGGCGCGCGGTGCCTTTGTGGCCGGTGTAGGAGACGCCGAGCAGTTTCTTCTGCGCGTCGCTGTACCAGATGTTGTCCAAGTCGTATTTGTCGTTTACGTAGAGCTGTTCGATCTCCTCGCACGTCGCGGGGTCCATCAGCACGAGGGCGACCTTGTCGCGTCCGAGGTTGGTGACGGCGTAGACCTGCTTGTTGTCGGGGGTGAAGGCGGCGAACGAGACGCTCTCCTTGAAGTTGGTCGTCAGCACGGGGCGGAAAGGCTCGGCTTCGGTTTCGCGGTAGCGGATCTGCGAATTGACGCCGTCCACGATGGCGTAAGCCACGCGCAGGCGGCCGTTGTGGTCGGTCTGCCAGCCCTGAATGTCGCCGGGATTCTCGCACAGCATCGTCATCTCGCCCGTGTTGAGGTTCAGCCGGTAGGGGTCGAAGATCATCGGATTGCGCTGGTTGGTGCCGATGATTATCAGCGAGTCGATCTCTTCCAGCGGGTCAATGATCTGCGTGCGGACGCCCGGAATGGCGGTGTAGGCCTTCGGGTCGCTGCCGTCGATGTTCACGCCGTAAAGCTGGTAGTTCTCGTCGCCGCCCGTGTCCTTCAGGTAGAGGATGCGGTTGTCGCCGGCCCAGAAGTATCCGGCCAGATCGCGCTCGGTCTCCGAGGTGATGCGCACCGCCTGCTTGCCGTCCACGGGCTGTACGAAGATGTTGCGGCGGCTTTCGTAAGGCGCCATGTAGGAGAAATAGCGGCCGTCGGGCGATATCTGGTAACCGGTCTTCTCCGAATTGCGGAAGAAGGTTTCCATCGGCAGCTCAGGGGCCGTCTTGGGTGCGCAGGAGGCGAGAACGGCCGCCGCTGCGGCGAACAGAAGGAGTTTTTTCATGGGATTATTCGTTTGTGTTTTCGTTTTGCTTTTCGGAGCGCAGGGCGTCGCGCCAGATGGCGCAGACCGAGAGGATCAGCAGTATCAGCAGCGGCGTGTCGGACAGGTGCGAAACTTCGGGGAACAGAAGCTGGACGGCTACCGAGAGCGCGAAGGCGGCCACGACGATGAATACGGCCAGCATGCGGATGATTTTTTCGATCTCCATAGGATGTCTTTTTTAATTGCGACACTGCAAACTTACAAAAGAAATTTTGAAAAACAAATAAAATTTATTGTTTTTCGATAAAAATTTTATGATAAGCGGGTCTGAGTGCTTTCGCTGGCTGAAAATCGTAACGAAAAAAACGCCCGAAGGCGTTTCCTTGATATATATGTCGTCCGGCATACGTGCTGTCCGGCCGGCGCGGGCTATTGCGCATCGACGAATTTGTAGAGCTGGTCGCCGCGGCGGATCGTCCCTTGGGTGCGTACCGCGCACAAGGTTCCCTGAGCGACGGACGGGACGGGCTTTCCGTCGGTGTCGTGCAGCTTGGCGAGCGTCTGTTCGGCGACGCCCGTCGTGGCGCCCATGAAGAATATCTCTTCTCCCACGGCCAGCGGAGCCGCTTCGACCAGCACTTCGGCCACCGATATCCTTTTGTAGAAGTTGGTCACCTTGCCCACGTAGACCTTGCGCCGCGTGGCTGCCGATCCGTAATGTTCGCTGTGTTCGGCGACGGGTCGTCCTGCGTAGTAGCCTTCCCAGAATCCGCGGTTGAAGACCGTAGCGAGCCGCTCTTTCAGTCCGGCGGCCAGTTCGGGCGTGTATGTCCCGGCTTCGATGGCGCGCAGCGCCTCGTCGTAACACTCCACCACGCGCTTGACATACTCCGCGCCCCGCGCCCGGCCCTCGATCTTCAGCACCCGGACGCCCGCGCCGATGAACTTGTCGAGAAAATCGACCGTGCAGAGGTCCTTGGGCGAGAGTACGTAGCGGCCGTCCACGTCCAGCGCCGCGCCGGTCTCCTTGTCTGTGACGGTGTATTTGCGGCGGCACAGCTGGCGGCATGCGCCGCGGTTGGCCGAGCAGTTGGTCTCGTAGAGCGAAAGATAGCATTTGCCCGAAACCGACATGCAGAGCGCGCCGTGGGCGAACATTTCGAGCTGAACCAGTTCGCCGCGCGGTCCCCGGATGTCGTTCTCGGCGATTTCGCGGTGAATCCGCGCCACCTGTTCGAGCGTCAGTTCGCGGGCCAGCACCACCGTGTCGGCCCACTGCGAAAAGAATTTCACGGCTTCGGAGTTCGAGATGTTGCTCTGGGTCGAGATGTGGACCTCGACGCCGATGCGCCGTGCGTAGAGAATCGCCGCGAAGTCGGAGGCGATGACGGCGTCGATGCCCTCGGCCTTGGCGCGGTCGATCACCTCGTGAACGGTCCGCAGCTCGTCTTCATAGACGATGGTATTGACCGTCAGATAGGTCTTCACGCCTGCGGTGCGTGCCGTGGCGACGATCTTCGCCAGATCGTCGAGCGTGAAGTTGGCGGCAGACGCCGAGCGCATGTTGAGTTTGCCGACGCCGAAGTAAACCGAATCGGCTCCGGCCTGAATGGCCGCCGCCAGCGATTCGTACGACCCCACGGGGGCCATGATCTCTATATCGGAACGTCGCATGTCAGTTTTTGCGTCCTATCAGACTTTCGGCGTATTCGCGGATGCGCTGCGTGCGGGCCTTGTCCGCCGACAGCGTATCGAGGATCGAGAGCGCCCGCTCGAACCGCAACGAAATCTGCTGCTCGGTCAGACGCGGCACGTCGAGCCGGTCGTAAATGGATTTTACCGCGGCGATCTTTTCGGCGTCGGACAGCCGCGCGTCGAGACGGGTCGTGCGCAGCGCTTCGCGCGTCGCTTCGTCGGCGCGGCTCATGGCCGTAATCATCAGGTAGGTCTGCTTGCCTTCGAGGATGTCGCCGCCGATGGCTTTGCCCAGCCGGTCGTCGCCGTAGCTGTCCAGCAGGTCGTCCTGAAGCTGGAAAGCCAGCCCCAGCTCGATGGCGAAACGGCGCAGTTTGCGGCAGTCCTCCTCCGAGGCGCCGCCCAGCATGGCGCCGATGGTGATCGAGCCGGCCAGCAGCACCGAGGTCTTGAGTTCGATCATGTGCATGTATTCCACGACCGAGACCTTTCGTTTGCTCTCGAAGTCCATGTCGTACTGCTGTCCTTCGCAGACTTCGAGCGCCATGGTGTTGAACGTGCCCAGTATCCGGGGCAGCAGCTCCGCGGGCACTTCGCTCAGCAGGCGGTAGGCGCAGATCATCATGGCGTCGCCCGAAAGGATCGCCACGCTCGGCCCCCACTTGGCATAGACCGAAGGTTTGCCGCGGCGCACGGCGGCGTTGTCCATGATGTCGTCGTGCAGCAGCGTGAAGTTGTGGAACACCTCGACGGCGGCCGCAGCCGGCAGGGCGGCCTGAAACCGGTCGGTGAAAATGCCGTGTGCGAGCATCAGCAGCATCGGGCGCAGGCGTTTGCCGCCGCCCGCCAGCGAATAGCCGATCGGTGCGTAGAGACGTTCGGGTTCGGCCGGGAACTCGGTCTGGGCCAGATAATTTTCGATTGCCAAGAGCAGTTGCTCGTTCGTTTGCATCATTGTAGTACTACATTTTGGAGCGGAATCTGTCCCAAAAGTAGGAAAAAAGTTTGGAGTAGCCGAATTTTGGATTAACTTTGACCTGATAATTGCTAACTTTTTTAAACCGGACATATTATGAAAAAACTCGCGATCGGCGTGGATATCGGCGGCATCAACACCGCCTTCGGCCTTGTCGATGAGAACGGCGACCTCTATGCCGAATCGGTCATTTCGACCAAGAAATATCCTCATGTAGACGATTATCCGGCTTACGTCGAAGATTTGTGTCAGGCGATGCACGCGCTGGCCGACAGTCTTTCGTTCGAATACGAGCTGACGGGCATCGGCATCGGCGCCCCCAACGCCAATTTCCACAAGGGTACGGTCGAGAATCCCGCCAACCTCTGGAAATTCCGCGAGGGCGACCCCAATCCCGACGAGAGCCGCCGTCTCTTTCCGCTGGCCGACGATATCGGCAGATGTTTCGGCGGCGTGAAGGTACTGGTGACCAATGACGCCAATGCCGCGACGATCGGCGAGATGATTTACGGCAACGCCAAAGGTATGCGCGACTTCGTGATGATCACGCTCGGCACGGGACTCGGTTCGGGCTTCGTCTCCAACGGCGAGATGATCTACGGACACGACGGTTTTGCCGGCGAGTTCGGTCATATCATCGTCGAGCGCAACGGCCGCGAGTGCGGCTGCGGGCGCAGGGGCTGTCTGGAGACCTATGTTTCGGCGACGGGCATCAAGCGCACGGCTTTCGAGCTGATGGCGACGATGACGGCGCCCAGCAAACTGCGCGACATTGCCTTCGCGGACTTCGATGCGTCGATGATTTCGGCTGCGGCGGAGCAGGGCGACCCGGTGGCGCTGGAGGCTTTCCGCTATACGGGCGAGCTGCTGGGCCGCGCATTGGCCGACGTGGTGACGGTCACCTCTCCCGAAGCGATTTTCCTCTTCGGAGGTCTGTCGAAGGCGGGCAAGCTGATCTTCGAACCCACACAGTGGTACATGGAAGAGAACATGCTCTTCGTATTCAAGAACAAGGTGAAACTGCTTCCGAGCGGTATTCAGGGCAAGAACGCCGCTATTCTCGGCGCTTCGGCCCTGATCTGGCAGCAGGAGAACAAATAAGCCGTATTCGCCGGGCCGGTCTGTTTCGCTCCGATTCGGGCCGCCGGTTTACGGGGTATGAGGGAGAAGTCCGCGGACTTCTCCCTTTTATTTATCTCGTTTCGGCGCTGTCTTCCGCTGTCCTCCGCCCTGTCTGCATGCTGCCGCAGCTCCGGCTTGTGGTTGTCCCGGTTTTGCCGCTGTTCCCGGCTTGTGGCAGTTCCGGTTTGCCGTTGTCCTGAGTTTTGCCGCTGTTCGGGCTTTGTTCCTCCCGCGTTTTGCCGCTCTCATGGTTTGCCGTTGTTTGTGGCTGTCCCGCGTTCCGCCGCTGTCCTCTCTCCCTGTTGCGTCCCAGCCCGTTTCGTTGGGCGTACTCTTTCCTTTCCGGCGGGCTGTGACGTGCTGGCGAAAACAAAATTCCCGGTCCTCGTGGTGAAGACCGGGAATTCATATGTTCGTGCGGGTTGCAGCCGGGGTCCGGCGGATTGCCGGAGACCGGTGCCGCGGTTAGCGCATGGCGATTTGCGAGGTGCCGATCAGGCGGCCTTCGCAGAAGAGCTGCACGGTGTAGGTGCCTGCGGCGAATCCGGTGCTGTTGTAGAAGATGCCCACGTCGAGGTCCTGATTCTGGTAGTCCACTTCGCGCATGGCCGAATAGCTCAGGCGTTCGCCCTCGAAGTCGAAGGTCGGCATGGCTTCGGTGGTCAGCACGTAGCCGTCGGGCGAGGTGATGCGCACGTAGATCGTCTTTTCGCCCGGCGTCGCCAGTTCGTTGGCCGTCAGCACGAAGTCCACGCGCAGGCGGGCGGCGTTCTTGACGCGCGATACCGGTTTGCTGTTGGCGTTGAGCGCCGCCAGCGTGATGTCGCGGGCGCGGATCACGGCGCCGACACGTACCTTGTTGTCCAGTTCGGCGGCCTTCTCCTCGGCCATTTCGGCGCGCAGTTTGGCCGACGAGATCTCCTTGCGGTAGCCGACGTTTTCGCTGATGAGTTTCTTGTTGAGCGTATTCAGCGAGTCGATCTGACGGATGTAGCCCTTCATGATCGTACGCAGCGTACCTACCTCTTTCTCGTACTGCTTGATTTTGGCGAGGTTCCACGAACGCTCCTTCTTGAGACGCGTCATCAGCGAGTCGGCGCGGTCGCGTTCGATGGTCAGCCCCGCCGAGATGCTGTCGTTGGTGACCTGCAGGTTGTCGAAGTCGGTCATCAGCCGTCCCAGATCGTTCTGGATCGAGTCGCGGTCGCTCTGCAGCAGCCGGTTGTCGATCATCTGCTGGCGGTGGATGCTGAAATAGAGCGCCGAAAGGGCCACCAGAATCACTGACAGGATGATGATGACGATGCGGTAGCCGCGGATGGATTTGCCCGCGTCGGGCTGGGGAGTCATGTAGTCGTCGTCCTCGAATTCCGAGGGGTCGTATCCTTGCTTATTTTCTTCCATAAAAGCTGGTTTTTCGGAAATAGGATTAATTTGATGTTCGCCGGGGTAACTTTCGTTTCTGCAAAGATATAAAATTTTTATTTTATCAGGCTCGTCATCGGGTATTTAAGCCCTTTGTAGCCCGAAATATAGGCGTTGATGCTGCCCACGCGCACGGGCGATTCGATGTAAAGCGGGATTTTGTTCTCGTCGTCCGAGATCCAGAGCGTGAAGACCGTGCCGTCGGTAAACGAGAATCCTTCGGTGGTGCCCAGCTGGCATTCGAACTTCAGGGTCTTGAATTTGCCCATGTTGCGGATTTTCTTTGTCTCGCGGTTGATGAAGCGGTAGCTCAGGTGCCGGATCGTGTCCTGAAGCACCATCTGGAGCGTCGCCGGCTCGCCGGGCTTGAAGCTGTCGGCGTCGGATCCGCGCATGGTGAAGAAGAGCGCGATGGCGTCCATGCTTTCGGGCGTCAGCGGCATGGTTTTCTCCTGATAGGGTTTCTGGCGGCGGCGCCAGCGGGTGAAGACCTGATTGTTCTCCCAGTCGTAGTTGTAGTAGCTCTGGAACGTATAGTCGCCTTCGTGCAGGTCGCTTTCGAAACGTACGGGGCGCTTCGTCTCCGGGTCGATCCATACCGTGTAGATGTCTTCGAGGTTGAAAAACCAGCGGTAAGTGGGCAGAGTGCGGCCGATGCCCTCGACCTTGTAGTATTTGCGGCCGGCGATTTCGCTGTCGCTGGTCTTGACCTCTACGGCGCCGACCTCGGTGTTGGGGAACATCTTGGCCTTGTAGCTCACGCGGTAGAAGAGCTGCTCGCCCGGATGGTAGAGCTGGGCCGGGAGGGGCAGGACGGCCGAGAGGAATAGTATCGTGATAAGCAATCGTTTCATGGACAGGGTTTTTAAGGATAAACGTTCGGTGGTTTTGAAATATTACGAAATCATTGAAAAATCAATCTCTTCTTGTCCCGAATACTTCCGCCTCAGCTCCCGCAGTCCGCGGTGTTCCGGGAGCGAGAGATCGCGGTCGGCGGTCAGAATGGCCGCCGCCGCTTCGCGCGAGACGGTGAGTATCTGCACGTCGAGCGTGGGATTGGCGATTTTCAGATCAAATGCCATGCCGCTCTGGAGCGTGCCGTTGATGTCTCCGGCGCCCCGCAGCTTGAGGTCGAGTTCCGCCAGCCGGAAGCCGTCGTTGGTCTCGCACATGGCCTGCAGGCGCGCCCGCGACTCCTTCGAGAGCTTTTCGCCCGACATGAGGATGCAGTAGGACTGTTCGCCGCCGCGGCCCACGCGTCCGCGCAGCTGGTGCAGCTGCGAGAGTCCGAACCGCTCGGCCGACTCGATGACCATCACCGTGGCGTTGGGCACGTCCATGCCGACCTCGATGACCGACGTGGCGACCATGATGTCGGCTTCGCCCGACTTGAACTGGCGCATCGACTCCTCCTTGTCGGCGGGCTTCATCTTGCCGTGGCAGATCGTCGTGACGTAATCGGGCAGCGGGAAATCGCGTGAGATGGCTTCGTAACCGTCCGTGAGGTCCTTGTAGTCCATCGCCTCGGACTCCTTGATGAGCGGATAGACCACGTACACCTGCCGTCCTTTGGCGATCTCCTGTTTCATGAATCCGAACAGGCGCAGGCGCGCCGCGTCGGTGTAGTGCACGGTCTTGATCGGCCGGCGTCCGGGGGGTAGCTCGTCGATCACCGAGACGTCCAGATCGCCGTACAGGGTCATGGCCAGCGTGCGGGGAATCGGCGTGGCGGTCATCACGAGGATATGGGGCGGCTGTTCGTTCTTGGTCCAGAGCCGGGCGCGCTGCTCCACGCCGAAGCGGTGCTGTTCGTCGATCACCACGAATCCGAGGTTGGCGAACTGCACCCGGTCTTCGATCAGGGCGTGCGTGCCGATGAGGATGTCCACCTCGCCCGACGCGATCCCTTCGAGCGCCAGCCGGCGCTCCTTGGCCTTCGACGATCCGGTCAGGACCGCCGTCTTCACGTCCATGCCTTCGAGCATGCGCGTGATCGTCGCGAAGTGCTGGCGGGCGAGGATTTCGGTCGGGGCCATCATGCAGGCCTGAAAGCCGTTGTCCACGGCCAGCAGCATCGACATCAGCGCCACGAGGGTCTTGCCGCTGCCCACGTCGCCCTGCAGCAGTCGGTTCATCTGGAATCCCGTCACGGTGTCCTGACGGATCTCCTTGACGACGCGCTTCTGCGCGCCGGTGAGCGGGAAGGGGAGCTTTTTGTTGTAGAAGGTGTTGAAGACCCCGCCGACCTTCATGAACAGAAAGCCGTTGTTCTTCGACAGACGTTCCGTGCGGCGCGACTGGACGTTGAGCTGGATGCCCAGCAGTTCGTCGAACTTGAGCCGGTACTGCGCCTGCCTGAGCAGTTCGGCCGACTGCGGGAAGTGGATGTTGTAGTAGGCGTCGCGCAGCGGGATCAGTCCGTAGCGGGCGCGCACCGCTTCGGGCATGCAGTCCGTGATGTGGTCCTTGACCAGCGCCCATGTGTTGCAGATGATCTGGTACATGCCTTTGGCGCCGAGCACGTTCGAGAGTTTCTCGGTCGAGGGGTAGATGCCCTGCATGCCGCTTTCGGCCTTGCGCGAGAGGGCCTGCTCCATGGTCTCCAGTTCGGGATGCGCCATCGACAGAAGTCCGCGGTAGAACGACGGACGTCCGAAGATGAGGTACTCGCGTCCGACTTCGACGCGTTTTTCGATCCATTTGATGCCCTGAAACCACACCAGTTCGGCCGATCCCGTCGGGTCCTGCACGTAGGCCGTGAAGCGTTTTTTACGCCCCGTACCGGCATAGGCCACCCCCGTTATGCGGGCGCGGAACTGCAGGAGCGTGGGCGCGCCCTCGGTGATTTCGGCGATGCGGTAGACTTTCGTGCGGTCGATGTAGCGGAACGGATAGTGGCTCAGCATGTCGCCCAGCGTGCGGATGCCCAGCTCCTTGTCCAGAAGCCGGGCGCGCGCTTCGCCGACGCCGCCTACGTATTTTATATCGTTGTCCAGATACTCCACACGACAAATATAATGAAAGTCGGGCGACAAAACGAAAAATTTATTTTCGGACTTGTCCGAAACGCATCCGATATTCCGAAAATATGCGAAAAAACGGATAATCCCCGCAGGTTTTCCGTTATTCCTTCCGCCGATTGTCTGTTGAGGCTGCTTCGGAGAGCAGCGCTTGGGTGTGGCGGATCAGTTCGGGTCCGCCGGGGGCGCCGTGCCCCGGCACGACGATCCGCGCGTCGGGAAACCGCACGAGCAGGCTGTCCAGCGTCGCGGGCCACGCTGCCGGAACGGCGTCCGAGAGGTTGCCTGCGTTCTGCGCCGCCATCTCCTTGACCATGCAGCCCGCGAAAAGCAGTTTTGCCGACGGAATCCAGACGGCGATGTTGTCTTCGCTGTGTCCGCCGCCGAAATAATAGCACCGAATCTCCGTGCCGTGCAGGTCGAGCCGCAGCGAGTCGCTGAAACCGATGTCGGGAACGGGCTTGCCCTCCCTTTGCGCGATGCTGCGGGTGAGGCGGTGGGCATAGGACTTCACGCCCAACGTTTTGAGATAGCCCAGCCCGCCCATGCAGTCGCTGTGCCAGTGGTTGGGCACGAACGTCGTGACGCGGGCGCGGAGCGTTTCGGCCGCCCAGTCGGTCAGCGCTTTGGTCTGCGCATCGCCGACGGGGGTGTCGAGCAGGACGGCTTCGCCCTCGCGCACGATCAGAACGCCGTTCGACGGCACGGGACCGTAGCCCTCGATCTCATCGACGGCCGTGTAGAGGTAGATGCCTTCGGCAAGGCGTTGGACGGTTATGTCGTTTCCGATGTCGATGCGTCGGGGCGTGCAGGCCGCTGCCGTCGCTGCGAGCAGCAGTGCAAAGAGGAAAGGTCGGAGTGCGGACATGTTTTTGGACATGATGACAGGTTGTATTTCGGCAGCAAAGATACTATTCCCGGCGCTGTTTCGACAGGGCGGGAATAAAAAGAGCGGTTTTGAACAGCGTGCGGTCTATTTTTTCTCTTCCAGCGTGACGTCTACGCCGGTGCGGGCGAAACTGCCCTCGTACCAGCCGTCGCCCTTTGCCGTGCGGTCGGCTTCGGTGAATGTCACCTCGACGCTCTTTTCGGCGAACTGGCCGCCGTTTTCCGGACCGTCCGTGTCCGTAAAGGTGAGCCATGCCGTTCTGGATGCCGATTCGTCCGCTATGTCGTAACTGCCGTCGGCCATAGTGCGCACCGCCTTGCTTGGGGCGCCGTTGCTTCGGACCTGAATTCCGGGGATCGGATTGCCGCTTTTGTCGGTTACCCTGCCTTGGGTGCGGGTGTCGGCGCGCGGTACCCCGTACATCTCCACCGGCTCCCTGTCGCAGGCGGATGCGAAGCCCAGCAATGACAGCAGGAGGTAGGAAAGACGTTTCCGGAGGGTGGTTTTCATGGTGCGCAGGATTGGGGATTCTTCGAAATATAGCGAATTATTCGCAGTTCGCAAAATTGTGTGTTATCTTTGTGGACGATATTTTCGCACGGACAGGCCGTGTCCCGGCGGTATTCGGAGCAATCCGGCGCTGCGACGGGACGGTGCGGTCCGTTGCGTTGCAAGCGTGAACGATTATGAATCTTTCGGAATACAGCCGCCGTCCGAGCGGCGAAGTGCGCATCGGGCGGGTCGTGATCGGCGGCGGGCATCCTGTCGCTGTACAGTCGATGACCAATACCGACACCAACGATACCGAAGCCTGCGCGGCCCAGATCGAGCGGATCGACCGTGCCGGAGGCGGGATCGTGCGTCTCACGGCGCAGGGTCGCCGCGAGGGCGAGAACCTCGCAAACATTGTACGGAAAGTGCTTGAGGACGGTTTCGACACGGCGATTGTCGCCGACATCCACTTCGTGCCGGAGGTCGCCGCCATCGCCGCGAAATATGTCGACAAGGTGCGCATCAACCCCGGCAATTACCGTACGGATCACGGCGAGTTGGAGGCGCTGATCGCCCAATGCCGCGAGCGGGGCGTCGCACTGCGAATCGGCGTCAATCACGGGTCGCTCTCGAAGCGCGTCTTCGACCGCTGGGGCGATACGCCGCAGGGTATGGTCGTCTCGGCGATGGAGTTTCTGCGGGTCTGCAAGGCGCAGGGGTTCGATCAGGTCGTCGTGTCGATGAAGTCGAGCAACACGCGGGTCATGGTCGCTGCCTACCGTCTCTTGGTCGAAGCGATGGACGCCGAAGATATGCACTATCCGATTCATCTGGGCGTTACCGAGGCCGGAAACGGTATCGAGGGGCGCATCAAGAGCGCCGTGGGCATCGGGGCGCTGATGGCCGACGGCATCGGCGATACGATCCGCGTTTCGCTGACCGAAGCGCCCGAAAACGAAATCCCCGTCGCCGAGCTGCTGGTGAAGCATTTTGCCCGGCGGCCGGGCAAATTCCCCGTACTCCATCCCGAACGCTATTCGCCGACCGAATACCGCCGCCGTACGAACGTCGCGGTGCCTGTCGTCCACACCGAGCCGTTGGAGGGTTTTTGCGTGATCGAAGCCGTGTCGGAGAATCCCACGGCCGAACTGCGGGCCGCGATCCTGAACCTCGACACGCCCCGGCCCGTCGTGGTCAAACGCCGTTACGGGGAGACTTCGCCGGAGACGCTGGCTGTCAAGGCCGCCGCCGATCTGGGCGTGCTGTTTCTCGACGGGCTGGCCGACGGCATCTGGATCGACGCGCCGGGCTTCGCGGAGGAGGAGATCCGCAATATCGAGCTGATGATCCTGCAGGCGGCGCGCGTGCGCTTCTCGCACACCGAATATATCGCCTGTCCGAGTTGCGGCCGCACGCTTTACGACATTGAGAAGACCCTCGCCGCCGTCAAGTCGCGCACGTCGCATCTGAAAAACCTCAAGATCGGCGTCATGGGCTGTATCGTGAACGGTCCCGGCGAGATGGCCGACGCCGATTACGGCTACGTGGGCGCCGCTCCGGGGCGCATCACGCTCTACAAGGGCCGCACGGTCGTTGAGCGCAACATACCGCAGGAGGAGGCGCTCGACCGGCTCGTCGAATTGATCCGGGACAACGGCGACTGGGTGGAGCCATGACCGTTCTGCCTTTGGCATACCTCCCCTCGGCCGAGTACTTCGCGCACCTGCTGCGTGGAGGGTGCGTCGTCGATCTGGGCGAACACTTCGTGAAGCGTTCGGAGCGCAACCGCGCCCGCATCCTCGCCACCGACGGCGTGATGGAGCTGACGGTGCATGTGCGCAATGCCAACCGGCCCCGCCAGCCGGTGCGCGACGTGCGGATCGACTATTCGAAACGCTGGCAGCATCAGCATTGGGGCGCGCTGGTCGCTTCGTACAAGGGATCGCCCTATTTCGATTTCTACGCCGAATATTTCGAGCCTTTCTACCGCCGGGAGTACGGATTTCTGGCCGATTACAACCGCGGATTGCTCGAACTGCTCTGTTCGCTGACGCATGTCCCGATGCCGGACTTTTCCGAGAGCTATGTCGATGCCGCCGCCGGGGACCTCGACCTGCGTCCCAAGCGCAAAAAAGAGGGTCCGGCGTTTATCGCCGAACCCTATGTGCAGGTCTTTTCCGACCGCATGCCTTTCCAGCCTAATTTGTCTGTTGCGGACCTGCTGTTCGCCGAGGGACCGGCTGCCGCTTCGGTTTTAGCACGTTGCCGACTCTGAGCGTTACGCTGTCGCACTGCTCCCCGGCCACTGCTTTCACCTTCACGATACCCTGTATTTCCACCGAGTCGGAGCGGTACTGGCAGGCGGCGTATTGGGTCATCGCCACGGTGTCCGCGCCCACGAACAGCGTAGGCGCTCCGACCGACGAATAGACGCTGAACGCCTGCCGGTTGCGGTCGCGCAGGCTGCGCCGCTTGTCTACGATATGCAGCGTCGGCTTCCGTTCGTTCCACAAAGCCCTGTATAAGTAGTATGCGTCCTTGCGCTCGCGGCGGTCGATCGTCACCAGCCCCTCGCCGTTGATGCCGTAGGGACGGCGCGCCGAACCGTAATCGAACATGTTGTTGATCCACGTGCCCCAGAAGAGCGAATCGTTCTGCAGGTTCTTCACGTATTCCTCGTGGAAGCGCGTCTGGCGCTCTTCGGGCATCCAGTTCGAGCGGGGGGCGGCCTGCGCCGTGTAGCTCTTGTGGCCGATGAAGCCGCTGCCTCCGTAACATACGCCCGAACGGAGGTTGGACCAGTTCTTCTGCAGCTGGTTGCGCCATACGGCCACGTCGTCGGTCGAGCCTTTGCGCCAGCCGACGTCCTGCCGCCAGACGATCAGGTCGGTGATGAAGTTGAGGGCGCCGTTCTGGTCGCTGCACGCCACCGTCGGACGCGAACGGTCCATTGCGTGCGCCGTGTCGTTGAGCCGGCGCAGGTAGGGCGTCACGTCGTCGCCGCGCATCCAGAGCCGCGAGAAGATGCCCCACATCACCACCGAAGGGTGGTTGTAGTTCTGGGCGATGATCTCCTGCAGCTGCTGTATGCCGTTCTGCTCGAACTGCGGCGTGGCGAAGTAGGCCACGTCTCCCAGAAACGAGGAGCGGTGCAGCGGAGAGTCTACCCAGACCAGCAGGCCCTGCTCGTCGCAGCGGTCGTAGAGATACTGCGCGTGGGGCATGACGGCCGAACGCAGGGCGTTGGCTCCCAGATCGCGGATTTGCTGCAGGTCGGCGTCGTAATCCTGCGCCAGAACCGCGCCGCCCGAAATGGCGTTGTCGTGATAGAGCGTCACGCCGTGAACCGGAATGCGCTCGCCGTTGATCGTAAGGCCGCCCGCCGTGGTTACCTGAATGTTCCGGAAACCCGTGCGTACCGTCACGCTGTCCGTTACGGTCTCTTCGCCGATGCTGGCCGTTACCCGGTAGAGCGCCGGAGAGGAGGGGCTCCACAACTGCGGATCGGCGATCGAGAAGGGGATGACGACGGGTCTGCCGTCGAGACGGGTTTTCTGCCGTTTGGTGAAGACCTTGCGTCCGTCCGGGGCCGTGATGTCGAGCGTCAGCATGCAGGTGCTTTCGCCCGCCGAGGTGAGATATATCTCCGCCTCGCCTTCGACCAGCGCGCTGGTGACCGAATTCTGGCGCACGAGTACGCCCTCCGAACCGAGGTGGAGCGGTGAAACGGCCGTCTTTCCGGTCAGGATCAGCTCCGCTTCGCGGTAGATGCCGCCGTAAAGATTCATGTCGGTCGAAGCGGGGAGCACGTCGTCGCGGCTGTTGTTGCTCACCACGACCAGCAGCGCATTGTCCTCGCCGAAGCGTATCTTGTCGGTGATTTCAAAGGTGAAGGCCGTGGACCCGCCGCGGTGTGCGCCGACATGATAGCCGTTCACGAAGAGGTCGGCGACGTTCTGCACGCCGTAGAACTTCACGAACAACCGTTTCGATGCCCATTCGGCGGGTACGTACATGTCGTTCTGATAATTGGCTGTCGTTTCGAGGAAATAACCGCAGGCTCCCGTGTCGGTATTCCATGTGTGGGGCAGGGTTACGTGCCGGGCGTTGTCGCTGCTGTTCTCCGACTTGAAGAAGAAACGCCATCCTTCGTTGAGCGGAAATACCTCGCGGGCCTGCACCGAAGCGCAGGCGGCAAGGAGCAAGAGTGTTGCTATGTATCTTTTCATGGTTCCCGAATTTATTATGCGTCCGCATGCAAAGATAATACAACATCGGTTCAAAATCAAATTTTTGAGATGCATGCCGCCGGATGCCGTCGGGCGCGAAGCCGTTGTCGGACGGGGGCCGACAGCCGGATAACCGCCGTCTGCGGACCTCCCAGACGTATTGCGGGGCGGATTTCGAAACGGCGATTGGCCGGACAGACGGCCCGGCCGGCGGCGGAGTCCGTGCCGGCGGCCGCAGTGTGCCGGAGAGACGGAAGAATATTGCGGAGATTCCGGATAAAAAAAGCGGCAGACCGCGCCTCTTCGGTCTGCCGCAAGCAGGAATGTTACTTGAAATGGGAGTTGTTGTTAACCAAAAAAACTTTGGGATGTGCTGTTCCTGCTTTGGGGATTTGATTTCCCGCGTTCCCGGCACCGCCCCGAAGGACGGCGCCGGAATAGCGGGAAAGGGGGATTAGTTAGCAGGCTCTTCGGGGTGCAGCTCGATCGTCACGTTGGCGGTCATCGTACCCCACTTGTGGCTGACGGTAACCGGAATGAAGAGCTTGACGGTCTTCTCGACCTTCACGCCGTTGATATTCTTGAAGACGAGCTTCGAGCCATTCTTAGTGATGCAGTTCACACCGAAACGGTCTGCAGCCTTGATCTTGGCAGTCTCTGCGGTGATCGCTTCATCCACTACGTAGTTGCCGTTGGCATCCTTCTTCAGGTTGGTCTTGGCATTTGCAAGGTCCCATGCGGGAGCATTCACTGCATAGTAGGCATAGAGTTCGGCAGCATATTTCTCCTTCTCGCCCGTACCGGTCGTCACCTCAGCCACGATGTAGTCCTTGAAGTCGGTCATCGTGAAGGCTTTCGAACAGTCAACCTCGGACCCGCTGATAATCTGGTCTACGAAGTATGCATTGGTCAGCTCGGTGTTGATCTTAAGAGGTTCGACGAAGTAGACATTGAAGTCGGTCAGTTCAATGTGGTTGTAGGGATTGATTGCAGCCCAAACCTTGAGCGTAGCCTGCTGTTTCAGGATACCGATGCCGGCTTCGTTGTTGAGTACCTGTACGGTGATGTCAGCAGCGGCAGCAGCGTTTACGGCGCCCGTGTTCGTGGTTTCCGGAGCGTACCAGTTGTCACCCATACCGTTGTAGTTGAGCTGAACGGCATCCAAAGCGCCCTTTTTCAGCGTGTAACCCGTCTTGTCGGTTTCGCCGGCAGGTTCGGTGTTGCCAGTCAGTGCGGGAGCGTAACCCGTAGCAGGCTGTTTCTTGGCGAACTGGATATCCCATTTGCCGCAGGGAAGCATATCTTTGACAGGTTTGCTGTCGGAGAACAGACGGTCGAGTTCATAACGGTATGCGCAGGTCGCATATGCACCGGGCGTATTGTACTGGATGGGATAAACATATGCCAGCGTGTAATCCGAGTGCCAGAACGAGGAGTCGTAACCGTAGATCGAAGGCAGGGTCGGCTTCTTAATGTTCACAACGAACGAGAAAGTGAGTTTGCCCTGATATGCGTTCTGTGCGGGAATCGTCACATTGACAACCTTCTTCACTTCCTTGCCGGCGATCAGGTCTGCGATCACATTGCCGATCTGCTCAGGCGACAGCGTCCATGTGAAGGCGGCAGCAGACTCGGCAGCGGCGGCATCGAAATTGTAAACCAGCTCGACACCATCGGCAGCAGCCTGAGCCACTGTACCCACGGTATGGTCGGTTGCGGTAATTTCGGGTGCGGCATAGGTTGCGATGAACTCAGCCTGCGACAGACCATTCTCACCGAGCTTGCCGAGCACCTTGGTAACCATCTCTTCCCAAGTGAACGAACCGGTGAAAGCGTTGCAAGTCAGCGTGTAGTTGAACGTCTTGAGAATCTCCAGATCAACCGGAGCGATCTTCTCCCTCAGCCACTGCACCTTGAAATAACGGACATCGACGACGGCGTTCTTGTTGTTTACGTCAACCAGCTCGACGCGAACGATCGGCGTCTTGTCGATGGCTGCTTGGTTGTTGGTCGTTCCGTCGGGCAGTTTCGAGGTCAGCGTCCATGCGCCGTCCGTATTGGCTACGCTGGCGAATTTCTGCTGGTCGGTATCGTTGTCACCTACCGTATAAGGCTTGGTCGGCAGTGCGAAACGGAACTCAAGGCCGGCGGCTTTCAGTGTCTCTTTGGTGATTTCCTTGGCTTCGTCGTTATCGATATAGCAGCCGGTAACCATCGACAGCAGGTCGATCGGTTTGTTGTATGCTTCGGTGAACGAAGGATCGGCAGCCTGTGCATCCTCGTATTTAGCCGAGAAATGATAGTGGGTTGCAGTTTCGTCGCACTCGAACTTGCCATCTGTCGCTTTACCAGAGTTCAGGTCGATCAGAGCTGCGATTTTCGGTTCGATGGCCGTTTCGGTCAGCGCGACATAATCCGAATATACAGCAGTGCCTACTTCGCCTTCGCCGAGGTATTTGTCTGCGAGGGGTACTTTCAGAGCAGCCGTGTAAACATGGTTAGCATCCAGCGTAAGAGCGGTGCCTGCAGTCTTCTTCACGTCTACGGTCAGCACGCCGCCAGCGATATCCCATGAAGCGACGCTCAGCAGTTGTTCGCTGACAGCGGCACGCGTGCGAACCTCAGCCTTTTCGAATACGAAGCTCGGCTCTTTGACATCCTCTTTCGTAACGACCGAGGGGCTTACGTTGTAGCGTACCGAAGTAGCCGAAGCTGCGGTCGTAGAAGTCGTCGAACCTTGTGCCACGGTCTCGGCCGATGCGGTCGAGGTGACTTTCCAAGCTTCATACGACAACGATTTCAACTCGATGGTCTCGATGCCGCCGACATAAAGGTCGGGAATCAGCAGCACGCTGGTCAGACGGCCTGAAATCATGGCTTGCAGGTCTGCGACAGCGTCACTTACAGCCTGAGCAATAGCCTTGTTGATGAAACCGTCCTCTTTCGTTACGGCATCTTCAAGATATTGCTTGATTTTTACATCGTAATCGTCGATCGCCTTGGTCAGCTTGGTCTCGTTCACGAGGTTGGCCGAAGCGACGGCAGCATCGAACGAAGTCTGGAATGCATCCTTGCAGGCGTCGCCGGCAGCCTTTATAGCTGCGTCTTTTGCTGCATTGATGGCATCCTGAATAGCCTTCTCCGTCGTAAATTTGCCAAGGTTCTGCGTTACGGCCGCTACGGCGTCACCCACGTATTTGGTAGTCGCATACGAAGAAAGCGTCGTGTTCAGATAGCTTTTCGTAACATAATTGTCCGAAAGGTCTTTTTCGATAGCTTCGATGTCCTTCTGGAGTTGTTCCTGTGCCTTCTCCAAAGCCTCGATGTCCTTGGCATTGGCATCTGCATCACTCTTTAGTTCGTCGATCCGTTTACCGAGAGCTTCGTCGGCACTCTTCAGGTTATCGACAGATGTCTGCAACGAACTGAGCTGCGACTCCAAAGTCGCGATTTTACCAGTGGTCAACTCGTCGAGGCGGTTGTTGAGTTTGTCGATGTCGTCGTCGTAGTCTTTACAACCGACACCGGCTAACATTGTTCCGGTTAAGAACAAAATACACGTCAAGTTATATATTGATATTTATGATGTTACAACCTCGCATGACGACTCGGTTTACATGGAGGTTTACAAACCGGCACCGGTTTTCGGGTCTTTGGAGGCGGGGCCGGGGATTTGCCAGACCCGCTTGTTGGCGCTGATGATTCTGTCCGTGTCGAACTCTTTGAGGTAGGTTTCGATTTCCGCAGGGTTGCGTCCCATGTTCTGGGCGATCAGGGGCAGCGGCACGTCGGCGTGATAAAGACGTGACGCATAGGTGTGACGGGCCGAATAGAAGGTGATTTTCCGCGACAGGCCGATGCGCTTCGCCGCACGCTGCAACCCTTGGTTTATCACGTTGTTGGCATAGGTTATGCGTTCGAACCGGCGTTGGGGGTCGTCGTCGAAGTAGATCGGAAAAACGAAGTCGTCTCCGGCGCCGCCCTTCGCCGTGCGGGCGAACGGCTTCATATAGGGCCACGCCACCCGCTGTTCGACCAGAATGCGGATCGGATGCAGGGTTTTGGCCCGAACGAAGTTGATTTCGTAAAAAGCGACCGTCTCCTTATGCGCTTCGGCATACCGGGGGCCGTAGGCCGCACAATCCCGGTCGGACTTCTCCCGGTCCGGAATCTCCACGCATACGAGGTCCTTCCACCTCAGGCGGGCCAGATCGACCAGCGCCAGCCCCTGAAAAATATAGGAGCAGATGAACATCGAAAGCGCGAACTGCTCGGCGTCGTACGACGCCTGCCGCTCTTCGCCCCGGCATCCGCGGCATGGCGCGCGCCAGCAGCGTCTTTTCATCGTCCGGGGATCGGGTCTCTTCCGGGTCTTATAATAATATGTATCGAGGTAGTAACGGATCAGGCTGTCAAGTTCGTCGGTCGTGAGCGCCCGCTTGGCGGTCCGCACGTCGAGCCTGCGGCTCAGACGGAAGCGGTCGAATGGATTGGCGTCCAGCAGTCCGTTCTGGCAGGCGTAGTTCATCAGCGCTTTCAGGGCGCTGAAAAACCGTTTGATGCTCGTATCGGCATAATGCGCATGGAGGTACTCCTCGAACTCGCCGAGCCATGCGCCGTCCACGTCGAACAGCTCGACGGTCCGGTGCTGAGAGAACCGTTCGACGATATGGAGCAGCGTCTGGTAGCCGGTGGCCGTGTTGTGTTTCTGGAGGGTGTCCCTGAAATAAGCGATACGCTCTTCGAAGAGGTCGTACAGGGTTTTCCGGGGCGGAGGTTTACGCACCGAGGCTTCGAATATGCGCTGCACGGAGTAGGGCACCCCCTGCCGCTCGAAATCCAGCACTTTGTTTTTCAGCGCCGTCAGTTCGGAACCGATGATGGCGTTCATGTTCGGGGCCAGCGGATGCCGTTCGCGCACCTCCTGCTTCGCGGCGTTCCACCATTTCGCCGGACAGGAGAGTCCCGTGCTTTTGTATCGGCGTTTGCTGTTGTAGCAGACCCTTATCATGACGGGGTGTTCGCCGCTGGCGAGGGTCTTCGATTTGTAAAGGACCGCCGTGACGGTCGCCTTGGGGATTTTCATGTTTTTCCGGTTTACGCTATGGTTTACAAAATAAGCGTCGAACAGCTGAGAAACGGCCGCTCGAAATTCATGTTATATCGACGAATACCGGGCTGCACCCCCGTACTTTTCGGATGGAGACAACAAAAAACCCTCTCCGGGAGAGGGTTTCGTGCCGTATCTGCGGCTCAGCCTTTGCGTTTGTAGCGCGAGGGGCTGGTGCCGGTGTGCTGTTTGAAGTATTTGCCGAAGAACGACTGGGTCGAGAAATTGAGGTGGTAGGCGATCTCCTGAATACTCATGCCGGAGTATTTGAGCAGCGCCTTGGCTTCCAGAATCACCGATTCGTCGATCCAGCACGCGGCGGTTTTGCCGCTCACCTCCTTGACCACGGACGAGAGATATTTCGGCGTGATATTGAGCTGCTTGGCGTAGAAGCTGACGTTGCGTTCGCGTTTGTTGTACTGTTGGAGCAGCGACATGAATTCGTCGAAGAGCACTTCGCAGCGGCCTTGTTTGATCTCGCCGGGCTGCTCGCGCTGGTTGATCTCGGTGATGATGTAGAACGCCGTGGTGAAAAGCGTCCGGATGATTTCGTGGCGGTAACGCTCCTTGTCGCTGCGCAGCATGGTTTTGATGAGCTGGAAGAGCTGGCGTATCTGGTCCACGTCCTGCGGCGTGACCTCCAGTACGGGAGCCTTGCCGAAGCGCATGTAGACCGGCAGCGACGTCGAGAGGTCGATCTGGATCTCATTGACGAACGATTTGGAGAACGCCAGAAAATAAGCCGCGGCGTTCGACGAACATTTCACCGTGCGGATGATGCTGTCTGGATTGAAAAAGACGATGGTGTTGGGCTTGACGTTGTAGTTCTGCATGTCGATCGACACGGTGGCTTCGCCCGTCATCATGATGATGGCCGAGAAACCGTCGATCGAAGCCGGGTAGTCGGACGTCGTGTTGTTCTGCGCGTCGAGTGTGGTGATTACCAGATCGTCCGACAGATAGAAGACGTCGCTCATCTCCTTTTTGATGCGTGAGATCGAAACTTTCCGCAAATTCTCACGTCCTCCTTCCCGCGTCGTCCGTGTCGCTTTGATATTATCCGCCATATCGTCGTGGTTTTTCGGACAAATGTAACAATTTTCGTCCGAAATTGCAATAGGCCGGAGGAAAAATAGCGAAGTACGCAGGCCGGCGGCGGCGGAAACGACCGTCTTGAAACGCCTTTCAAACGCCTGAAACGGCGCTACTCTCCGCGGGGGCACATGATGCGGAGACCTCCGGCGATGCACTCGATATGCAGCGGGAATTCGGCCCCTTTCTGCCCGTCGACGTCCGTCGGTTCGTTGACCGTCGATACGATGTCGAGCGAACGCACCTGAAGGTGGCGGACGATCTTCGGATTGCCCCGCAGCAGATAGCGGCCCATGGCCAGCGTCGAACGGAGGAAGTTCTTCTTTTCGAGCATGATGCAGTCGAACAGACCGTCCTTGATCGACGAACGGCGCGCGAGGCGGAATCCGCCGGCCGTCTCGCCGTTGAAGACGAGCACCATCAGCGAGTTGAAATCGAAAGCCTGTCCGTCGGCCACCACTTTGAGCGGCACGGCGTGCATCGCGCGCAGCTCCTTGACGCCCTCGATCAGATAGGCCAGTTTGCCGATCTTGTGCTTGCGCTGGTCGGGCGTGCGCTGCGAGGTGGTCGTGAAGATGCCGAAGCTGAAGATATTGACGAAATAGAGTCCGTTGACGCATCCGCAGTCCACGCGGTCCACCGCGCCGGAGGCGATCTGCCGCGCCGCTTCGAGCGGCTGGTGCGACATGCCCAGCGCACCCGCGAAGTCGTTGGCCGTACCGGCGGGAATCACTCCGAGCGGGATGTCCAGCCCCTTGTTTTTCATGGCGTTGACCACGTAGTTGACCGTGCCGTCGCCGCCGGCCACGACCATCAGGTCGATCTGTTCGTTGCCGTCGAACGGATTGGCGCAGAAGTCGATCAGCTGCGGTTTGATATCGTAGCCGTAAGCCCGGAATACCGTGCAGACGGCTTCGGTGCAGCGTTCGATTTTGCATTTCCCGGATTGGGTGTTGTAGAGAAAAACAGCGCTTTTCATAGGGATCGTTATTGCATGATCATCGCCTCCATGGCGGGTGAAATATACTCTTCGTAGCCGTCGGTCCCGTCGGCGAGGATGAAATAGGCCTTCACGTCCGGCATCGTCCTGACGGCCTTCAGCGCATCGTCGGCCCCCATGGCCAGAAACATGGTTCCCAGCGCGTCGGCTTCGGCGCAGGTCGGCGCGGCGACGGTCACGGAGAGCAGACGCGACACGGCGCTGCGCCCCGTACGCGGGTCGATGGTGTGGGCCACCTTGTTGCCGTCGGCATCGAGGTAGAAGCGGCGGTAGTTGCCCGAAGTGGCCAGACCGCCGTCGGTCAGGCGGATGCGTTTCTGCACGTATTCTCCGTCGGACATGTTGCCGTCGAACGGGGTTTCGATGCCGATGCGCCACGGCCCGCCCTGCCGGTTGACCCCTTTGCAGCGGACTTCGCCGCCGATGTCGACGATGTAATTGCGGGCGCCGAACGATTCGACCAGCCGGGCGAGCAGATCGACCGTGTAGCCTTTGGCGATCGAATTGAAGTCGAGCTGTACGCGGGGATCGGCCTTCACCAGCCGGCCCTCCTCGACACGGACCTTTTCGCGGCCGACGAATGCGAGGATCGAATCGACGTCGGGATGCCGTTCGGCCTGCCTGCCGGCAAACCCCCACGCTTCGACCAGCGGTTTGACCGTCACGTCGTAGCGGCCGCCGCTCAGGGCGCCGATGCTGTCGGCCAGATGCAGGTTGAAGGCGATATGGCGGTCTACGCTGTCCGTCTCGTTGCGGTTGAGCCGGCTCAGCAGCGAGCCCGGATCGAAGATCGACATAGACGCCTTGGCTTCGCGGTCGAGTTCCATCACGGCGGCGTAGAGTTCCTGCGGGGAGACGCCCTGCACGTCGGCCGTGATATGCAGCGTTGTGCCGAGCATCACGCCGTCCACGGCGGTATAGGAGGAGGCGCCCCCGCATCCCCAGAGGGCGGCCGCGGACACCGCAATCCAGACTTTCCGAATCAGCTTTTCTGTCATAACGTGCTCTTGTCAGCCGCAAAAATAGCATTTTCCGGGAGATTCGGGAAATTTCCGCCGAAAAGATTGCTCCGCGGCGTGCGGCGCAGGCGGAACGGCCGTTGCGGCCGATGCGTTTGCCGCACCGGCCTGAGCGCCGGACGAATGTTTCCGGGATCGGATCCGGCTTTGTAAACGACTGGAAAACAGCGACGCCACGGCCCTGTGCGAGCCTCTCCCGGCACCCGAAGAATAGCATCTACGAACGATTTTTTACGTTTTTCAGTCCGAAGACAATAATTTTTTGATTTTTAATACTTAATTTCCAATTAATTCGTAACTTTGCCGGACGCTCTGGCGTTATTCACGGTAAGGGGAATGCGTCGTAGAGTGGAACTGAATAAATTTCAAAAAAATGGCTTATTTAACAGCTGAGAAAAAGCAAGAGCTTTTCGGCCAGTACGGCAAGTCTAACACCGACACGGGTTCTCCTGAGAGCCAGATCGCACTGTTTTCGTACCGTATCAGCCACCTTACAGAACACCTCAAAAGCAACAAGCACGACTTCGGCACGCAGCGTTCGCTGCTGCGTCTGGTCGGCAAGCGCCGCGCGTTGCTGGAGTACCTGAAGGAGGTCGACATCGAGCGCTACCGCGCCATCGTCAAGACGCTCAATCTCCGCAAGTAATCCGCGAGGAAGAAATGAGGGCAATTCCCGGAAGGGGTTGCCTTCATTTTCGTAAAGACAACGATTCGAAAAACACTATAGGTTAATTTTTTTTATGGAAGACAAAAAGCTGTACAATGCAGTCCGCAAGATCATTACGCTGGCCGACGGACGCCAGATCGAGATCGAAACGGGCAAACTGGCCAAGCAGGCCGACGGCTCGGTGGTGGTCAAGCAGGGCGATACGATGCTCTTGGCCACGGTAGTAGCCGCCAAGGACGCAAAACCCGACACCGATTTCATGCCGCTCCAAGTGGAGTACAAAGAGAAGTACGCTTCGTGCGGACGCTATCCCGGCGGCTTCATGAAGCGCGAAGGCCGCGCCAACGACAGTGAGATTCTCGTCGCCCGTCTGATCGACCGCGCCCTGCGTCCCCTGTTCCCCGCGGATTACCACGCCGAAGTTTACGTGACGGTGAACCTCATTTCGGCCGACAAGGATATTCAGCCCGACGCGCTGGCCGGTCTGGCCGCTTCGGCCGCACTGGCCGTTTCGGACATTCCGTTCGGAGGCCCCATCTCGGAGGTCCGCGTTGCACGTCTCGACGGAGAGTACGTCATCAACCCCAAATTCTCGGAGATGGACCGCGTGGACCTCGACATCATGGTCGGCGGTACGATCGACAACATCCTGATGGTCGAAGGCGAGATGAAAGAGGTTTCGGAAGAGGTGATGCTCGGAGCCATCAAGTTCGCACACGAGGAGATCAAGAAGCACTGCGCCGTACAGATCGAGCTTTCGAAAGAGCTGGGCAAGGACGTGAAACGCACCTACTGCCACGAGGAGAACGACGAGGAGCTGCGCCAGCTCATCGTCAAGGAGCTTTACGACAAGGCCTACGCCATCGCCACCAGCGGTACGATGAAGCACGAGCGCGAGGATATGTTCAATGCCCTCGAAGCCGAATTTGCCGCGCGCTATTCGGAGGAGGAGCTGGCCGAGAAAGCCATGCTGATCCACAAATACTTCCACGACGATGTGCAGAAGAAGGCCATGCGCAACATGATCCTCGACGAGGGCCTGCGTCTCGACGGCCGCAAGACCGACGAGATCCGTCCGATCTGGTGCGAGGTGGACTACCTGCCCGCCGCCCACGGTTCGGCGATCTTCACCCGCGGCGAAACGCAGTCGCTGACCAGCGTTACGCTCGGCACGAAACTCGACGAAAAGCAGAAGGACGAAGTGCTGGTGCAGGGCACCGATCAGTTCGTGCTCCACTATAACTTCCCGCCCTTCTCGACGGGCGAGGCCAAGGCCGCACGCGGCCTGAGCCGCCGCGAGATCGGCCACGGCCATCTGGCATGGCGCGCCCTGAAGCCGATGGTTCCGCTGGGCGAGGAGAACCCCTACGCCGTGCGCGTCGTTTCGGACATCCTCGAATCGAACGGTTCGTCGTCGATGGCTACCGTCTGCGCCGGTACGCTGGCCCTGATGGACGCCGGCGTGAAGCTCAAAAAACCCGTGTCGGGTATCGCCATGGGTCTGATTTCCGACTCCCAGAGCGGCAAATGGGCCGTACTGTCGGACATTCTGGGCGATGAGGACCACCTCGGAGACATGGACTTCAAGGTGACGGGCACCAAGGACGGCATCACCGCCACCCAGATGGACATCAAGGTGGACGGCCTTTCGTACGAAGTGCTGGCCGCCGCGCTGGAACAGGCCCGCAAGGGACGCCTGCACATCCTCGGCAAACTCACCGAGTGCATCGCCGAGCCGCGCGCCGACTACAAGCCTTTCGTGCCGCGCATCGTTCAGATCACCATTCCGCAGGACATGATCGGCGCCGTGATCGGCCCCGGCGGCAAGGTGATTCAGGACATCCAGAAGACTACGGGCACGACCATCACCATCACGGAGGTGGACAACAAGGGCATCGTGGACATCTTCGGACAGGACAAGACCGCGCTCGACGGCGCGCTGAACCGCATCAAGGCTATCGTTGCGATTCCGGAGGTCGGCGAGACCTACCACGGCAAGATCCGTTCGATCGTCACCTTCGGCGCATTCGTCGAGATCATGCCCGGCAAGGACGCCCTGCTCCATATTTCGGAGATCGACTACAAGCGTTTCGAAACCATGGAGGAGACCGGCCTGAAAGAGGGCGACGAGATCGACGTGAAGCTGATCGGCATCGACCCCAAGACCAACAAGCTCAAATTGTCGCGCAAGGTGCTGCTGCCCAAGCCCGAAGGCTATGTGGAGCGCGAGCGTCGTCCCCGCGAAGACCGTCCCGACCGCGGCGAACGCCGCGAGCGCCGCGACCGTCCCGGACGCAAAGAGGAGTAAACAGACTGTCAATGTGCTTATTTCGGACGAAAAAGTATCGAAATAATGTCCGAAATATTGCACATTTACCAAGAGTTTTCTATATTTGCGTTGTTCAGCGGGTTGAATTCCGAAACCCGGACGCCCAAACGGCGTCTTGCGAATCGGAACTTCCGCGAAAGTAACAGGAAAAAGGCAAACATTTAAATAAACACATTAATTTTACGATTATGAAAAATCTAATGAAATTGAGCGTTGTACTCGTTGCTGCCGCACTGGCATTCTCGAGTTGTAATTGCTTCAAGAAGATGGCTAAGAACCGGGACGACATCAACCTGACCGTCACTCCCGAAATTCTGACGCTGAACAACGGCATCGTAGCCGCAGACATCAACGTTACGTTCCCGGTCAAATACTTCAATGCGAAAGCCGTTATCAAGGTAACTCCCGTGATCGTATTCGAGGGCGGCGAGGTTGCAGGCGCAGCCAAATACCTCCAAGGTTCGAAAGTGGACGAGAACTACACCGTAGTAGACAAGAAGAACGGCGGCAGCTATACGCAGCACGTAGAGTTCCCGTACGATCCCCGCATGGACAAGTGTGCTCTGCAGCTCCGCGCCGAGATCAAGTGTCCGGGCGGCAAGTGCAAGGAGTTCACGCTCGTGAACCTGAACACCGGCGCCATCCCGACCAAGGAGCAGGCCGCCGTGCTGGCCGGCAACGACGAGGCTGCCAAGGCCGCTCTGGCCAAGGAATTCGGCCTGACCGTCGTTTACGGTCTGAACACCCTGCAGAAGGACCTCAAATATTCGGACCTGATGGCTCCGATGGCCAACAACTACAAGAAGGTGCACACCGTAGTTGACAAGACCGATCTGCTCTATGCGATCAACTCTTCGGTCGTAACCAAGAAGAACGAGAAGAAAGCCAATCTCGACGCCTTCAAGGCCGACGTAGACGCCAAACTGCAGAACGACCGCGCAACGCAGAACATCGCCGTGAAGGGCTATGCTTCGCCCGACGGTCCCGTGAAGTTCAACGACAAGCTGTCGAAAGCCCGCAGCGAATCGGGTAAGAAGGTCGTTGCCAAACTGCTGAAGGATTCGGGTCTGGATGTCGACGCCGCAGCTTACGGCGAGGACTGGGACGGCTTCAAGGAGCTGGTCGAGAAATCGGACATCAAGGACAAGAACCTCATTCTGCAGGTGCTGAGCCTCTACAACTCGTCCGCAGAGCGTGAGAGCGAGATCAAGAACATGTCGTCGGTATTCAACGAACTGAAAGAGGAGATCCTTCCCGAACTGCGCCGTTCGCAGATCGTCAACAGCACCGACATTCAGGGCAAGACCGACGCCGAGATCATGGCTGCCTTCAAGAACGGTCAGGACCTGACCGTCGAGGAGTACCTCTACGCTGCCGAGGCGCTGGCCAACGGCGCCGAGGAGCAGGTTGCCATCCTGACCGTCGCTTCGAAGAAGTTCAACGACGCCCGCGTATACAACAACCTCGGTATCGCTCAGGCCAAGGCCGGTGACAAAGCCGCTGCGCTGAAGTCGTTCGAGAAGGCCGCCAAGACCGACTCGTCGAGCGAGATCAACAAGAACCTCATCCTCGCCAATCTGGCTAACGGCAACACTGCCGAGGCCAAGAAGTACGCTCAGGCTGCCGACGCTCAGGCCAAGGCCGCTATCGCTGCTGCCGAGGGTGACTACAAGAGTGCCGCCAAGAACCTCGACGGTTACAACGAGGCTGTTGCTCAGGTTATGAACAACGACCTGTCGGCTGCCAAGAAGGCTATCGCCAAGGACAACTCGGCTGACGCAGACTACCTGCGCGCAGTGATCGCCGCTAAAGAGGGCGACCTGAAGACCGCTGAGGCTCAGCTGAAGAGCGCCGTTTCGAAGAACCCGAAACTGGCTCAGAAGGCTGCCAACGACATCAACCTGAAGGCGCTGAACAAATAATCGCCGTCAGATTAAGAGAAAAGGGTCTGGACCATCGGTTCAGGCCCTTTTTTTGCAGGATACCGGGAAAATATTTGCAGGCCGAAGATAGCGGGTGTGAATTATTTTTCCTAATTTTGTAAAAAACAGGGATACATTATGGAGTACGCCAATCATCTGAATGAATACGCTCCGGCATGGAGCGAAGCGCAGGTGGCCGAAGAGGTCGCCCGCATCCGCGAAGCCGCGAAGCGCAATCATAATGCGGAAGTATATAAAATGTGTTACTCGGCCATCGACATCACGACCCTGTCGTGCAACGACTCGGTGACCTCGGTGACCGAGTTCGCCCGCAAGACGGCCGAATTCTACCAGAAATTCCCGCATATTCCCAACGTGGCCTCGATCTGCATCTATCCGGCATTCGTCGAGACCGTCGGGTTGGCCGTGGACGGCACTCCGATGAAGATCACGAGCGTCGGCGGCGGATTTCCCGCGGCGCAGACCTTCCTCGAAGTAAAGGCGCTCGAAGTGGCGATGGCCATCGAGAACGGCGCCGACGAGGTGGATATCGTACTCAATGTGGGCCGCATGCTTACGGGAGAATACGACGAGGCGGCAAATGAGGTCGAGGTGATCCGCTCGGAGATGGACGCCGACGTCGTGCTGAAGGTCATCATCGAATCGGGGGCGCTCAAAACACCCGATCTGATCCGCAAGGCATCGCTGCTTTCGATGTTCGCAGGAGCCGATTTCGTAAAGACCTCGACCGGAAAGATCGACGTGGCCGCAACGCCCGAAGCGGCCGTGGTCATGTGTCAGGCGATCCGCGACTACTACCAGAAGACGGGCCGCAAGGTGGGATTCAAGGCCGCAGGAGGCGTCCGCACGGCCGAGGACGCCGCCCTCTACTATACGATCGTCGAGGAGATTCTCGGCCCGGAATGGCTCAATACGGATATGTTCCGCATCGGCGCCTCCTCTGCCGCGAACAACCTCCTTTCGGCTATCGAAGGCAGGGAGATCAAGTATTACTGATCGCCCGCAAGGGCTATCGAGGTATGCAGCAGTCCGGATTCGGACTGCTGCTTTTCGTTGGGGCGCCGGCCGGCCGAGAAACCGGTTTGCCCGGAACACTCTGCCGGAAAACCAAACGGTCTGCCGGGCAACCTGTTTTGCCGGAAAACCGGATTGCCGGAAAAAGGCCGCGGCCTTACAATATCCGCGGCCCTGAATCGTCGGCATAAGTTAAGAAAGGCTGCAACGGGACGGCGGCGGGAAAGAACCGGAAGGCGATGGAAAGACAACCGGGAAGACAACCGGGAAGATAACGGGAAGGTGACGGAAGGGCAACCAGAGAGCGGCGGGAAAGCAACCGGAAGTCACAGGAAAAGCAAGCGGGACGGCGGCGGGAAGGCGACCAGAAGGAGCCGGAATGATAACCAGAAAGCGGGGGGGGGAAACACCCGGAAGGCGACGGAAAAACAACCGGAAAGCGGCAGGAAGGAGCGGCGGTTCTTCGGAAATGAAAAATCCCGGCTGCAGTCGCAGCCGGAACTTCTAATGCAAACGGAGGATAGTACGGAGGCTGCGTACAAACCGGGATTGTCTGATTCTGTATATTAAACGCAGAAAAGCTTCGAATACTGCACGATAAGGAGAAAGATTCGTGCGAACGGTGGCGGATTCATGCAAACGGACGGCGGCCCAAAGAGCCGCCGTCCGTTTTTCGATCTGCAGGACACCCGTTTCCGGGCCGCGTCCGACAAAGCTTCCGGCTTACCGAAGCGAATCGATCACTTCGACGGATATGGAATCCGTCGTCTCCGTTTCAACGGGGACTGGCGTCGCAGGCTGTTGTGACGCGACCGGTTCCGGATAAGTCTGGTCCTCGATTTCGTCGCGCAGTACCATCGACTGGAAATTGTCGCGCCGGATAGCCGCAATGACGATGATGACGATCACGGCCGTTGCTACAATAATACCGATAAGCTTTTTAATCATTTTCTCGTGTCTCGTTTAATATCCCGACCGCGCGTACTATCACGTTGTCCACGGGATAGATGTTGGCGTAAAATCCGTTGTCCTCCAGTGCCGTATTGCGGCCGATGTAGGCCCTGAGCTGGGCTTCGATCAGTTTGCGCGAACGGGCGATGTCGCGGTAATTCGGAGCTACGCCCTGACGCGCCGCATAGCGGATGAAGTCCTCGACCAGACCCCGGTCGCCGTCGAGCAGGGCCTGCAGTTCGGGAATCGTCTTCACGGCGTTGAGCGCCTCGCGGTGACGGTCGGCGTACTCGATCGTGTAGCGGTAGAGGATGTTGCGCCCCGCCACCTCGACGAAGTATTTCGTCACGTCGGTCGTGTCGGCCGGCACGAAAACGTCGGGCATGATGCCGCCGCCGCCGTAAACCACCTTGCCGCCGGGCGTCGTCCGTTTGAGCGAGTCGGCGAAGTGGATGCTGTCGGCCGAGAAAAACTCGTTGTTCCGGTAGCGGTTCCAAATGTCCTCCTCGTAGCTTTCGTCGTCGCCGATCGTATAGGGCTTCTGGA
The DNA here is from genome assembly GCF_964250025.1 of Alistipes sp. DJF_B185. Taxonomy (NCBI): domain Bacteria; kingdom Pseudomonadati; phylum Bacteroidota; class Bacteroidia; order Bacteroidales; family Rikenellaceae; genus Alistipes; species Alistipes sp. DJF_B185. The sequence goes on along the minus strand of NZ_CAXUDY010000006.1, from coordinate 110,398 downwards.
TCGAGCGGCCCGTGGGCGTGTAATAACGTGCCGTCGTAAGCCGCAGGGCCGATCCGTCGCTGTAAGGTATCTGACGCTGTACGAGTCCCTTTCCGAACGAACGACGTCCAACAATCGTACCACGGTCGTTGTCCTGCAAGGCTCCCGCGAGGATTTCGCTCGAAGAGGCGCTCCCCTCGTCGATCAGCACAACGACGTCCATGTCCTGCGCCGAACCGGTGCCGTCGGCATATTCGCGCTGTTGCTGGTGATGGCGGTCCTCAGTATAGACGATCAGCTGCTCCTTGTGCAGGAATTCGTTGGCGACCAGAATCGCCTGATCGAGATAGCCGCCCGAATTGCCCCTGAGGTCGAAGATCAGTTTGGTGACGCCTTCCGCCCGCAGCGAAGCCAGCGCCTGCTCCATCTCCGCGGAGGTGGTGCGGGCGAACTGCCCCAGTTTGATGTAACCGATGCCGTCGGCGATGCGGAATGCCGATTCGATGCTCTTGATCGGAATCTTGTCGCGTACGACATCGACGCCGACCAGCTCGCCGATTCCCTGCCGTCCGAGTCCGAGGTGCACTGTCGTGCCGCGCGGACCGCGCAGTTTCTTCACCACGTCGCGCTGCGGAATCTTCTGTCCCGCCACGAGCGTGTCGTTGATCTCGATGATGCGGTCGCCGGCCTTGATTCCGGCCTTGTCGCTCGGTCCCTGCGGGATGACGTTCAGCACGATCACCGTGTCGGTGGCCATGTTGAAGACCACGCCGATGCCGTCGAACTCGCCCTCCAGCGGTTCGTTCAGCTGCTGCATCTCGGCAGCCGGAATGTAGACCGAATGCGGATCCAGCTCCTTGACCAGCAGCGGTATGACATGTTCGGCCAGCGAATCCATCGCCACCGAATCGACATACTGGTTCTCGATCAGCGAGAGCGTGTAAGTCAGTTTGTTGGTCGGCAGGGCCATCTGCCGGAGCATGCCTTTGATCTGCGAAGTGGTGCTGTTGCGGCCCATGTACTGTCCCAGCAACAGGCCCAATACGACGCCCGCTGCCAGCAGCAGCGGGAAGAGGATGGTGTATTTCGAATTTTTGTACATTGTCGGTCACCCGACGCACGGCACGCCGCCGTCGGGCTGTAAATTATTTGTTCTTAAAGGTATAGGTCAGTCCGACGCTCAGCAGCGTACGGGTCTGCACATCGACGTTCTGCGCCCGGTTGTAATAGAGCTGGAAACTTAACGTCGTGGAGAGGTATTTTGTTGCCTTGATGTCGAGCGTATTTTCCCAGCGTGCGATCGGATGGATCGGCAGCCGGGGCTTGTCCTTGATGTCTTTATTGGCTGTCTTGTCCCATTCTTCGTAGGCATGGCGGAACTTCGTATAGTCGCTGATCTTGTTCTTCTGGCCGATATCGGTGATCCAGCCGTAGAAGGAGTAGAGCGTCGTGCGGTAGCGCAGGAATCCCGTTTTGCCGAACGTGCGGTCGAAGTCGATCTGGATCGAGGAGCCGCCTTCGTATTTCGACGTCTTGTCGGGATCTTCGATACCGTAGTTGTATGCCGGCTTTATCTCAGTCTCTGTCTTTTTGCCTTCGCTGTCTACTCTTTCTTCCACCTGCCGTCTGCGGATCCAGTCGTTTTCGGCAAAGGTGGCGTTCAGCGCGATCGGCGAGAGGTTGATCACGATCGGGAATTTAGGTTTGGGACTTTTGTAGGTGATACCGAGCGAAATGTCGAGGTAACCCGGAGTCATGAACTTGCTCTTGAGGTGCTCCTTTTTCTGCTCCGTGCGCGATTTATAGCCGTTGACGAACTGGCTGCGGAAGTTCAGGATCGAACCGTAGGACCAGTTTTCGGACATCTTGAACGACGGGGCGACCGAGACCACGAATTCGTCCTGATTCTTGAACCAGACGCCCTCGCTGTCCATAATCTTGTTGCCGCTGTCGTCGACCATCGGATTGCCGTCGGCATCGAGACGCTGCGTCTCCACCTTCATCCGGTTATAGCCCAGCTTGGCACTGAACTTGGTTTCGATGGTGAAAAGATTCTTGGTGAAAACATGGCGCAGGCCGATCACCGCCGTAAGCGCGATGGAGTTGTCACCGCCCGACACCGAGATCCAAGGGTCGTTGTACGAGGTAAGCGCGCCCTGCACCCCGCTGTTGAATTCGAGGTAGTTGCGCTCCTTGCGGATCGCGGCGCGCTCGGCCTTGTAACGGGCGCGGCTGAAATAATCGACATCTACGGGTATGGATTTCAGTTTGTCCTGAAAAGTCACGCTCTCCTCCCCGGCATCGACTTCGTCGACGGAAATCTGGGCAGAGACGGTGCGGCCGATCAGAAGAGCCGGAATAAGCGTCAATATGAGATAAAAAGGTTTCATAGTGAAGTATTTATATCTGGAAAATTACACTGCAAATTTATGAAATTATTTACAAAAACCTTAACTTTGTCTTAAGTTAATATAAAGATACTCACATGAAATATATCGGAGCACACGTAAGCGCTTCGGGAGGTGTGGAGAACGCCCCCGCCAATGCGCACAAGATAGGGGCTACGGCTTTCGCACTTTTCACCAAAAACCAGCGGCAGTGGGTCGCCGCGCCGCTGACGGCGGCGCAGATCGACTCTTTCCGCAATGTCTGCGACCAGTACGGCTACCTCCCGGCCCAGATCCTGCCACACGATTCGTACCTGATCAACCTCGGACATCCTGAGCGCGACGGGCTGGAGAAGTCGCGCGCGGCGTTTCTCGACGAGATGCAGCGTTGCGAGCAGCTGGGGCTGGACCGTCTGAACTTCCATCCCGGAAGCCACCTGCAGAAGATCGCGCCCGAAGAGTCGCTCGACCGGATCGCCGAGTCGATCAACATCGCGCTGGACAAGACGCACGGCGTGACGGCCGTAATCGAGAATACGGCGGGACAGGGGTCCAATCTGGGCTTCGCCTTCGAACAACTGGCCTACCTGATCGACCGCGTGGAGGACAAGTCGCGCGTAGGCGTCTGCATCGACACCTGCCACGCTTTCGCCGCAGGTTACGACCTGCGTACGGCCGAGGCGTGCGAGAAGACGTTCGCGGAGCTGGACAGCATCGTGGGATTCGAATACCTGAAAGGCATGCACCTGAACGATGCCATGAAGATATTGGGCAGCCGTGTGGACCGTCATACGCCGCTGGGCGAAGGCATGATCGGCATGGAGTGTTTCCGCTACATCATGCAGGACGCGCGTTTCGACGGCATTCCGCTGATTCTCGAAACGCCCGACGAAGAGCGCTGGCCGGAGGAGATCGCCATGCTCAAGGCGTTCGCCGAAGAAAAATAACGCCCGGCGGAGCGGGTATCGCGCCGGATGTCTTGGCAGCCTGTTCCGGCTACCGCAGCCGGTCGAGACACTCCCGGATAAGCGCGGCGCTTTCGCGCACCTCCTCCCCGGAGATCGTCAGCGGCGGCGAGATGCGGAATGCCGTGTCGCAGAACAGGAACCAGTCGCTCAGGATTCCGGCATCCTTGAACAGTTCCATCGTGCGATACAGTTTCGCCGATTCGCCCAACTCGACGGCTATCAGCAGGCCGCTGCGGCGGATTTCGCGCACGGCGGGATGGCTCCCCAGCAGCGTTTCGTACAGCGCGCCCTTGGCTTCGGCCTGCTCCACGACCTTGTTGTCCAGCAGGTAATTCAACGCCGCCAGCCCCGCCGCACAACAGACCGGGTGTCCGCCGAAGGTGGTGATATGTCCCAGAACCGGATCGGTTTGCAGCGTATCCATGATTTCGCGCCGCGCCACGAACGCCCCCAGCGGCATGCCGCCGCCGAACGCCTTGGCCAGGCATACGATATCGGGTGTAACGCCGTATTTGAGCATGGCGAACAATTGCCCCGTGCGTCCCATGCCGGTCTGTATCTCGTCGAAGACCAGCAGGGCGCCCACCTCGTCGCACCGCCGCCGCAGGGCCTCCAGATAGCCCGGTGCGGGCGTCCGGACGCCCGCTTCGCCCTGCACGGGTTCGGCCAGCACGCAGGCCGTGCGTCGCGTGATGCGGTTCAGCGCGTCGAAATCGTTGAATTCGATCGCCTGCACGTCGGGCAGCAGGGGCCGGAACGCCCCTTTCCACTCTTCGCCTTCGGGCGCCCCCATCATGCTCATCGAGCCGTGGGTCGAACCGTGGTAGGCGCGACGCATGGAGATCAGCTCCGTGCGGCCCGTGAAACGCTTGGCCAGCTTCAAAGCGCCCTCGACCGCTTCAGCGCCCGAATTGACGAAATAGACGCTTTCGAGTCCTCCGGGCAGCAGCGACGCGAGCTTCGAGGCATATTCCACCTGCGGCGTCTCGACCAGCTCGCCGTAGACCATCACGTGCATATAGCGCGCCGCCTGCTCCTGCACGGCCCGCACCACGGCGGGATTGCAGTGGCCGACGTTGCTCACCGAAACGCCCGCCACCAAGTCGTAGTAACGCTTGCCTTCGGGCGTGTAGAAAAACGACCCTTCGGCGCGTTCGACTTCGACGAGCATCGGCGACGGCGAAGTCTGGCCCACGTGGGCCAGAAATTGTTTGCGTAAAATGGTATTCATTGTCAATCTTTGAATTTCCGCTGCAATATCGCGTCCGCATCCTTCACGCTGCGGCGCATCCAGCCGAAGAGGGTCTCGGCCTGCTGCGCGTCGGTCATGCACCACTCCCCGACCGTGAGCCGCATCCGCTCGGAGAGCATGTAGATCAGGATCGCGGCCGACGCCGAAACATTCAGGCTCTCGACCATGCCGCACATCGGGATGCGCAGGAATTCGTCGGCTCCGGCGATCACCTCGTCCGAGATTCCGGCGTGTTCGGTGCCGAAAACCAATGCGAAAGACCCTGCGGCGACGTCGAACGTTTCGGGCGTCACGTCTTCGCGGTGGGGCGTAGTCGCAACGATGCGGTATCCCGCACCGCGCAGTGCGGCGAGGGCTTCTCCCGTCGAGGGATGACGCCGGACATCGACCCATTGGTCGGTGCCGCGCACGATGTCGGGATTGGGTTCGAAGCGGCACAGCGTCTCGACGGTGTGCATCTCCTGCACGCCGAACGCCTCGCAGTGGCGGATTAGAGCGGCGGCGTTCTGTCCGTGGTACATATTCTCGGCCAGCACGGTCATGTATCGCGTACGCATGGCGACCGTGCGGCGGAGTACTTCATAACGCTCGGAGGTCGTGAACTCCGCAAGGCAGGCGATACGTTCAGCGTACCATTCAGCACCCTTATTTGCGGTATTTTTCATCTTCATCGAGTATTTTGAGGTAACTTTCGTAGCGGGGATAGGCGATCTGCCCCCGTTCGACGGCTTCGACCACCGCACATCCCGGTTCGTGGGTGTGGGTGCAGTTGTAAAACCGGCAGTCGGGGGCCGTGCGCATCATTTCGGGGAAGTAATGCCACAACTCGGCATCGTCGATGTCGATCAGCCCGAAACCCTTGATGCCCGGCGTGTCGATCACTGCGCCGCCTTCGGCCAGCGGGTACATCGTCGAAAAGGTCGTCGTGTGCCGTCCCTTGTGGTGGCTTTCGGAGATTTCGCCCGTACGGATGTCCAGCGAGGGGTCGATGGCGCGGATGAGCGTCGATTTTCCGACGCCCGAATTGCCCGAAACGAGGGTCGTACGCCCTTTGAGTAGCTCGTGTACCGCACCGACGCCTTCGCCCGTGGCGGAGGAAACCTCCATGACGCGGTATCCGGCGCTTTCGTACACGGCATGAAAGTCTGCGACGGCCTGCGGGTCCTGCAGGTCGATTTTCGAAAGCAGGATCGTGACGGGCACCTTATAGGCTTCGCAGGTCACCAGAAACCGGTCCACGAACTCCGTGGCGGTTTCAGGAGAACGCAGCGTCGCCATCAGCAGAGCCTGATCGACGTTGGCCGCGATGATATGCGACTCCTTCGAGAGGTTCGACGCCCGGCGGATGACGTAGTTGCGGCGGGGCGAAATGTCGCAGATGACGTAATCGCCCCCTGCGTCGGCCTCGCAGGTCACTTCGTCGCCCACCACGACCGGATTGGTCGAACGTACGCCCCGCAGCCGCAGCCGGCCCCGGATACGGCAGCGGACGACCTCGCCGTCGTGCAGGACGTCGTACCAGCTTCCGGTGGCGCGCACCACTGTTCCGGTGAATCGTTTTTCCATCGGCTAATCCTCGTTTTGTTCCTGCGGCACCTGCTCGCCGACCCATTCCAAGAAAGGGAAAACGGCTTCGGACAGGCGCATGACGGGCTTGTAACTCTTCGATTTCTCGATCGTCTGCGGGCCGACGAGCGTATAATCCTCGTTGAGCGAATCGAACGCCGAGAACAATACGCTCAGGACCAGCATGTATTTCAGCACCGACACCGCGATGCCCAGCACGATGTCGGGGATTCCGAACCCCGCGAAGTGAAACAACTTGCGTACCAGCCGTCCGGCAACGGCCACCAGAAGAATCACGGCCAGCAGGACCACGACGAATCCGCCGACTGCAGATACCGTCTCGTCCAGCTTCAGCCACTCCCCGACATAAACGCCATAACGTGAAGCAAGCCAGATACCTGCGACGATTCCGGCCAGCGAACATATCTGCATGACAAAGCCTTGGCGCCAGCCGTTCCAGACGGCCAATGCCAGAATAAGGCAGACGATCAAATCGATTGTATTCACAAACAGCGGGTTCTTATTTCATTTGGTTGGTAAATATACGACAATTTACCTAAACAGCCTAAAAAAAGAACTCTTCTTGCAACGGCACGGAAATATATAAATATAGGTATATCTCTGTTACCGAATGACCTCCCTCAAGCTCACATTCAACGCGTTACATATGATACACATCGTTTTGACCGTAAGGTTCGTGCGTCCCGCTTCGATACGGCTCAAATTGGATCTTTCCATGTCGCAACGGTATGCGAGTTCCTGTACCGTCAGACGCCTCTCCCTCCTCAACTCTCTGATCCTAGAGGAGATATAGGATACCTCCTCCTCATAAACAACTCCCATTTCAAAAATTTGGATAAAAATTTTGTTGTGCAAATTTTTATATATATATTTGCACCATGCGTATCATATATGATACCACGATTTATCCAATATTACTGAAAAATAATGCGTCACACATATAATAAAGAATGCGTCACTTTATTGATAATTAACGGATAACAAGACCGGTAGAGTATGCGTCGCTCTACCGATGTTCATGTACCCGTAACCGAAAAAAAAATAGATACGTCACTCTATTGATAACTAATGCGTCAACACAAAAAACAATTCCATTTCAATTCTTCATTACTATGAAAAAAAACTTATTCAGAAAATTTCTTGCACTGTTCTTAACCGGAACAATGTTAGCCGGTGTCGGTTGTAAAGACTACGACGACGACATCGACGACCTGAAGGGTCAGATCAACGACTTGAAGGGTCAAGTCGAGTTGAAGGCCGACGCTTCAGCCCTCAAAGCTGTTACCGACAAATTAAACGGGATAGATTTCTCGTCTTTCGTTACCAACAGCGGTCTCCAGACAGAGCTTGACAAAAGGCTGGCAGACTATGCCAAGAAGTCGGATCTGAAAGATTGGCTGACTAGCGATGAGGTGTTGAAACTTATTAAGGCTCAGGGATATCAGACCAAGGCTGACGTTCAGAAACTGATCGAAGAGGCTACCAAGAATCAGCTGACTGCCGACGATGTCAAGAAGATTTTCGAGACGATGATCGCTTCGGACGAGACCATGGGTAAACTGCAGGCCGAAATGCAGAAGATCATCCAGCAGGCTCTGGTCGACGGCAAGTACGTTACCGAGCAGCAGATGAAGGATTTCGTCGAGGGTAAAGGTTACATCACCGGTGCCGATCAGCTGTCGGCGACTCAGATCAACCAGATCCTTACCGCTGTCGCCAATTCCGTATCTTCGGAGACGGCTACGGTCACCGATGCCATCAAGAAGGTCCTCGGCGACAACTTCGCTTCGTACATGGCTGAGTACATGAATGACGAGACGGTCAAAGCCGAAATGGGCAAGACCATCACCGATACGATCCTCAAGGAGCTGACCGATGCCAACGTAACTCTGAAAGAGGCTATCGAGGCGATGATCGAGGAGGGTGTAAACAGCAAACTGTTCAACCCCGACGGCAGCGCAATCTACCTGAAAGAAGCCGATCTGAAGGATCGTTTCGACAATTACGACACGCAGCTCCGCAATCTCTGGAGCGCTATCGCAGACCTCGCCGGCCGCATCCAGTCGCTGGTTTACGTTCCGACTTCGCTCGAAGAGGTATCGAACAATGTCATTTCCATCGAGGGACTTCCCTATATCGCGATGGTTGACGGTGAAGGTGAGGACTACAAGTTCTATCTGGGCAGCGACGAAGGCGGCAACGAGGCCGCGATCGAAGCTACTTTCATGGTTTCGCCTGCGGCTCTGGCAGTCAAGATGACCAAGGAGAACGTATCGTTCGTAACGGAGGAGATCAAGACGCGCAGCGCTGCGTCGTTCGAGGTTGTAGACGTGATCGATCAGGACGTCGTGACCGGTAAGTTTACCGTTGTCGCCAAGACTCAGTACGAGTACGGAAACGGCAAAACGCTGGCCATTGCGCTGAATGTGAAACTCGCAGGCACCGGTGTCGCCGGAGCTACGCCCGAAGATGCCATTTCGGGCGAGGATTTGGGCAGCGATTTCACCAGTGCCTTTATCGGTACGCAGTATAATGCAGGCGGCGCGATCAATGCCGATCTGGTTGCCGGTCGTATGAAAGAGGACGGAAACCTCGAACTGGTAGTTGACGACGATACCCAGTTCCCGGAATTCGAGGGCGATGGCGGTCTGAAATATAACGACGAGGAAACCGTCGTTGAGTTCTTCCATGATGTGAAGATTTACTACATGAAAGACGGCAAACCGCAGGAGCTTGCCGCAATCTGGGGCGAGGATGTTCCCGTTCTCAAGACCGTTGTTCCTGAAGACGCCGCCGTAGCGACGGTAGATCCCGAAGATAACAAGGACAGCTATACGCTTACGGCAACCACGGCGGCGATCAAAAAGGGCAAGGGTGTTCCGGCTCTGATCGACGACGTGATTACCTCGGAACCGTTCTCGTTCGACCTCGTATCGGGCGAATACACCTGCCGCGTGGTTAAGAACGCCAAATCGCAGTTCACCATCATCAAGGACAACACCGACGTCATCGTTTCCGAGCCGCAGACGGTAACGTGGAACTATGCAACGGTTAGTGCTGGCGACGATTACGAGGCTGTGGATTACCTGCTGAATCCCGATCCCACGAAGCCGCAGATCGGCCACGTGATTTACAACGCACTGAAGGCTGGATCCTTCGAGGATATCCAGATCTTCGACGGCGAGACCGAAATGACCGACGAACTGCCGTTCGATGTCGCTGACATTATCCTTACTAGCTCTCCTGCTGACGATCGTGCAGAGCAGCATCTGGAACTTGTCGTAGCCGGCAACAGTGCAATGACGAGCGGTTCTTACACGGTCAAAGCACGTTACAACTATGAGAACACCGATATTACGATTACTCTGCCCGTCGTTATCGAGGGTATGCCTGAGATCACGATGGCTCCGGAGACCGTAACGGTGGATTACTTGGCGGGAACGAGCGAATACACGGTGATCGAGACGTATGCCGAGAAACTCTGGAATAAGGATTGGGCTCCGAAGTACTTCGCCGACAAGCAGACGTTCGTAGATGCGATCTATGCCGCTACCTTCGAGGCTACTGCCGATGAAGCGGAAGATGGAACCGAACTCGTGCAGGCGACCGACGATGCAAAGAACATCGCTATCAAGCTCGGCACCGGAGCAAAGGAGAAGAGCTACGAACTCACGGCTAAACTTACTGCCGACTGGGGTCTCGATGTAACGGTTGCCGTTACGGTTAATTTCGAAGGCTTTGCAGGCGAGCTGGTACAGGGCGACAACTATGCGAATCCGGTGCGTCTGAACGCAAAACTTACGACGACGGCTTATGTGCCCGATGGACTTAACCTCGACAACACTTGGGTTGCACCCAAAGATTCCAAGGGCAATGAAATCGGAAAGGTTGTCTTCTCGGTAGACGCTGAAGAGTATGAAGGCGCTTCGGTAGACGCCGACGCCAAGACCCTGACGTGGGGTACTGAGTACAAGGGCCTGAACATGGCGCTCAGCGTAAAACTGATGCTTGATTCTTATGTTCTTGACGAGCAGGTGCTCAATGTCGAGATTCCCGACCCGATCAAGGATAAGACGATCAGCCTGCGTAAGAATGCCGTTACTACGATCTCCGCGAGCGCTGACGATGCTTCCCTGACTGTGGGCGATCTCCTCCAGCTGGCGAATATCAACGGCAATAACGTATTCGAGGCTACGGCTGCCGATGAGAATACGGTTCTCGGAGTCGTTGTCAAGTACGAGGTGATGAATCCGGAGGTTCTTGTTGACCGAATTGATACTGGGGCCGATTTCGCAACCACCGGTACGATTACGGTCAAGGGTAATGCCGACAGCGAATTCGTAGGCGAGAAGACGGTCAAGGTGAAAGTTACCGTATCCTATGATTACGGCACGGACCGCGTTCACAATCTTGATATCAAGGTTAAGCAGAAAGCCAACTAAAAAGAATCCCCCTTTTCCGCAGAATCCGGCGCCGTCCTTCGGGACGGTGCCGGGAGCGCGGGAAATCAAATCCCTAAAGCAGGAACGGCACATCCCAAAGTTTTTTGGTTAACAACTCCCACTTTTAAGTAACATTCCTGCTTGCGGCAGACCGAAGAGGCGCGGTCTGCCGCTTTTTTTATCGTTCCGGCCGTTGCTGCAATCCGTCGGACCGGATACGATAAGCTGTTGCCGGATCGGGTGCCTTTGTCCCGACTTGTATGAAAAATCAGCCGCAGTGTTGACTGCGGCTGATTTGATTTGAGTCTATTTCCCGGCATTTCCCGGCATTTCCCGGATGTTCTTCCCATGTTCCCCGGCGTTTTCCGGCATTTTGGGCGTTTTTTCGGTCCGCCGTTCCGTCCGGCGGCGCAGATGCCATGCGGGCTTTACGGGCGTGTTTGCGGGGCTGTAGGGCTGCGTTTCATGCGCCACTCCTCCGTCCCCTCACCGTGTTGCGGGAGGGGTTGTCCTATTTCGCCTTTGCGGCTTTGGCGGCCACCGCCTGATCCAGCTCGATGATGAAGTCCGAAAGGACGTTCATGTAGTTGATGAAGGCGTCGTATGCCGAGTCGTACGGGTTGAAGTAGGAGTGTACGTCGCCGTCCGAGAGCCATTTGGTCGCCATGTAGTAGAAGTGGTCCGAGGTCTGCATGAAACTCCATACATAGTCGAAATCGGGGCTTTTCAGGGCGGCGACCTTCTCTTTCTGGGCATAGAGTTTCGAGAAAGCCTCGTTCTGCAACTCGTTGCCGAGCCACGCCGTCACATCGCGCTCCTCGTCGGCCCACGACATTACGTGCGGACAGTGGAGTACGGACACCGGCTGGTACTTCTTGGCGGCCTCGCTTACGGTGGCGAATTCCATGTCGTTCTTCTTGGCGAGGATCGCTTTGGGAAGCGCACGCATGAATTCGAAGATTCCCGTATCCGCCGTCTGATGCTCCCCGAAGGTCTCGTAGTCCATGAAAAGGTTGATGACCTCGCCCGGCGTTTCGTCCGAAGAGAGCCATTTGACGTATTTGTCCGCCGTCAGCGGCCATTCGTCCCAGCTGCGGCTCGAGAAACGGAACGCGATGTCGTCCGAGAGCTTGTAGTTGCGCAGCAGCAGGCGCAGTTTCTGATTGATGGCGTTGGCATAGACGTAGTTGGGCGATTTCCAGCCCAGCACGTGCTTGGCGCCTTCGGCCAGCATCGTGCGGAAGCCCATGTCGGCGACCATGGCGCCGATCTCGTCGGAGTAGATCAGCTCGGTGTTGCGGAAGGCGGTGGGCTTCACGCCGAACTCCTTCTTGATCATCGCCGTATGGAGCTTCACCTGTTCGGTGAAATCCTCTTTCGACGCCAGCGACGCCAGCGAATGGGAGTAGGTTTCGGCCAGAAACTCGACGCATCCCGTGGCGGCCAGCTCCTTGAACGAGTCGAGCACCTCAGGCGCGAAGGCGCGGAACTGCTCGACGGCGATGCCCGTGATCGAGAACGAACAGCGGAATTTACCCTTGTTCTCCTTGATCAACTTCAGCAGCAGGGCGTTCATGGGCAGGTAACACTGCCGGGCGACTTTCTGCATGATCGAGCGGTTCAGGAGGTCGTCTAGGTAGTTGTGGTCCTTGCCCATGTTGAAGAAGCGGTACTTCTTCAGTCGCCAAGGCTGGTGTACCTGAAAATATAAGCAGACGGTTTTCATAGGGTATCTGTATTTTTATTGTTTTTTGTTCTCTTCAATGACCGCTTCGTATACGGCTTTGATCTTCGCCGCGGCGTCGTTCCACTTGAGGTTGGTGACCTCTTCGAGTCCTTTCGACGCGAACATGCCCGACAGGGCCGGGTATTGGATGAGGCCGTAGATGGCGTCGGCCAGCGCGTCCACGTCCCAGTAATCGACCTTCACGGCGAAGTCGAGCACTTCGGCCACGCCGCTTTGTTTGGAGATGATCACCGGCACGTTCGAGCGCATCGCTTCGAGGGGCGAGATGCCGAAAGGTTCCGAGACCGACGGCATGACGTATACGTCCGACAGCTGGAACATCTTGTGTACGTCCTCGCCGCGCAGGAACCCCGTGAAGTGGAAGCGGTCGGCGATGCCCAGCCGCGCCACGCGGCGGATGACGTGGTTCATCATGTCGCCCGAACCGGCCATCACGAAGCGTACGTCGGGTACGCGCTTGAGCACTTTGGCGGCAGCCTCGACGAAGTAGTCGGGACCTTTCTGGTAGGTGATGCGTCCGAGGAAGGTGACGATCTTGTCCTTCACGCCGCGTTCGGGCATTTTGCAGGGGCCGCCGGCGAAGCGCACGGCGTTGTGCACCGTCACGACCTTTTCGGCCGGAACGCCGTAGCGGTTGATGACGATGTTGCGGGTAAGGTTCGAAACGGCGATCACGCGGTCCGCGGCGTGCATGCCCGCACGCTCGATGGCGTAGACCTGCGTATTGACGTTCTCGCCGCTGCGGTCGTATTCCGTGGCGTGCATGTGCACGACGAGCGGTTTGCCCGACACGCGCTTGGCGGCGATGCCGGCGTAGTAGGTGAGCCAGTCGTGGGCGTGGATCACGTCGAACTGCCCTTCGAGGTCCTTGGCGACCTGCGCGGCCACCACGGCGTAACGGGCCACCTCCTCCATGAGGTTGGCGCCGTACTTTCCCGAAAAGGTGTAACGCTGTTTCCATGCGTCGGTCGTGGACCAGACCTGCTGACCCGATTTTACATAGCGTTCGTGGTAGACCTCGTACTCTTCGGGGGAGATGTAGGGCACCATGTTCGAGTCGATGTGGATGAACGACATTTTTTCGAGAATGTCGTCGGCTCCGCTCCCGGTCGAACCATAGAGAGCCTCCACGTCGCTGGCGTTCATTACGTGCGTGAAACGCTGATCTTCATCGCCGTAAGCGTGGGGAACCACGAACGTGACGTCTACGTCGTTGCGCGCCAGACCGCGCGTCATGCCGTAGCACGCCGTTCCAAGACCGCCCGCGATGTGGGGCGGGAACTCCCAACCGAACATTAAAACTCTCATATCTTAATTCTTTTCATTTTGTTGCCTTTATTTCTTTGCGGCTTTTCCTGCCGCCTTTTTCGCCGCGGCCTTGGGGGTCTTCGCCGCGGCCGGACTTTTGGCGGCGGCCTTTACCGTCTTCCCGGCGCTTTTCGCCGCAGGCTTCGTCTTCGCCGGCTTTTTCTCTTTCGGACCGTTCGTTCTGCCGCTTTTCTTCGCGGCTTTGGGCGCTTGGGAATCCCCTTTGCTCCGCTCGCGGATCATGCGGTGGATGTCCAGTGCGGCTCCGACGCTCCACGCCTGCGAAATGGCTCCGCGCGAAGCGTAGGGCGGGTCGGCGTCGTACAGCTCGCAGATCGAGCCGATGCCGTAACGCTGGATGTCCTCGTCGAAGTTTTCCAACGCCTCCTCGGCCTGCGGCAGGAATGCGTCGCCGTCGATGTCGAAGCAGGCCTTGATGTAGAAGGGCAGCAGCCACGGCCATACCGAGCCGTTTTTGGCGGCGAAGTCGCGTTCGGCGGGCATGCCCTCCTGCGAACCCCTGTAAAGCGGGTTTTGGGGCGACAGCGTCCGCAGTCCCTTCGGGGTGAGCAGGTGCTGGCGCACCGTGCGGATCACCTCCAGCTGCATCGTCTCGTCGAGCATCTTGTAATTCAGTCCGCAGGCGACGATCATGTTGGGGCGCGTCGATTTGTCGGGACCGCTGCCGTCCACGAAGTCGGCCAGATAACCCTCCGGCAGGCGGAACAGTTCGATGAACGACTCCTGCGTGCGTGCCGGAAGCGGGACCCACTCCTTGACGAAGGCCTTGTCCGTCTTGTCCCCGTATTTGCCGGCCAGTTCGAGCGTATAGCATACGGCGTTGTACCACAAGGCGTTCACTTCGACCTGATAGCCGTTGCGCGGGGTCACGGGGCGTCCGTCGATCGTCGAATTCATCCACGTCAGGGGCACCTCTTCCGATGAAGCCCATATCAGCCCGTTGTCGTGCAGCGCCACGCGGCCGCCTATTCCCTGCCGGTAGCTCTCCAGTATGTCTTTCATGGCCGGGCCGTAGCTCGCCCATATCTCCTTGGCCCCCACCTCGCGTTCGAGCTGCTGGAGGGTCCAGAAAAACCAGAGGGGAGCGTCCGCCGCGACTTCGGCCGAGGCGCTGCCGGTGAACATGCCGTCGCGCATCTCCCGCACCAGCGTATCCAGCGCGTCGATGCAGTCCTCCTTGTGTCCCTGTTCGAGCGTGATGCCCGGCAGCGAGATGAAGGTCTGGCGGCCCGAAACCCCGTGCCACGGATATCCCGACACCACTTCGGTCCGGTCGCCCGGACGGCGGATCAGGAACTGCCGCGCCGAGTGTTCGAGACAGCTGATGAAGTCGATCTTATGCGTACGCCGCGCGATGGATGCGGCGAAAACCTCTTCGATGGTTTTGGTCGAGCCCATTTCGTCGAGCGACGCCGAGAAGATGATGCTCTCGCCCTTCTTGAGCTCCGCTTCGAAATAGCCCGTCGTGAGCAGGTCTTCGTACCCCTCGTATCCGCGGGCCAGCTCCTGCTGGTATTCGAATCCGTAATACCAGTCGGGCGCGGGCACGAACTCCGTGCCGGGTTTGCTCGTCTGGAGATAGAGCCACGGGAACGAGTTGTAGAGACGGCACTTCACGCCGTTTACGGCGGGGTAGGAGTGTCCGTCGGCCTCCATGTTGGCGTGCGTCAGCGCATGCTTGTCGCGGAAGGCGAGGAACGGCCGCAGCCGCAGCCGGGTTTCGGAGTGGGCGTCCACGAGCGTGTAGCGGATCATCAGCTGCGTCCGCTTGTGGATCCAGAGCATCTCCTTCTTGAGGATTACGCCGCCCACGCGGTAGGTGATCGTCGGCGTCGGCGTATACTCGAAATCGGTGATATACTTGTGGCCGCGCGGCTCGTATACCCCCTTGAAACGGTGCAGCGCCAGATTGAACGTCTGGTCGTGCTGCACCACGGTCTCGTCGAGCGACGAGAGCAGGACGTAGGTCCGGCCGCTGTCGTCGATGGGGGCCACCATCAGTCCGTGATAGCGGCGGGTGTTGCAGCAGACGATCGTCGTACTCATGTAGCCGCCGATACGGTCCGTCGAGAGCATTTCGCGCTGGAGGGAGTACTCCAGATTGCCCAATTCGCTTTTGTCGAAAGTAAGTGCTGACATATCTTTCTTAAAAATGCAGTTCGTCCTATAAAGATATTAAAATTTTCAGATAAATAATACCCGATAACAGTAAATTAATACCTTTTTTAACATTATTCACGCCAAATTTGCTAAGCCCACTTTACCAATGCAAAATCCATGCGGTGCGGCAGGTGGGGATTGTAGGGATAGAGACGCAGCGCCACATCGAACGTGCCGGCCTCGCCGGGAACGTAATCCAGCGCATAGGTCACGCGGCTGCCGTCGGTTTTGGTGTGTTTCAGCCCGATGGTGCGGGTTACGTTCACCTTGCCGCCGCCGACGATCTGCTGGGCGATGACCATCTCGACGCCGATATCCTCAGGCCGGAGGTTGGCGATGTCCACCGTCACTTCGAAGTGGTACTTCTCGCCGACGAAGATCGCCTCGTCGTCGATCCTCACGCGCTGGACGTCGATCACGCGGACCTTGTCCCATGCGGCCGAAACCTTGCGCTTCCACGCCGCGATCTCGCGGGCCAGCTTGTAGCCGCCTTCGACGATTTCGCGCTTGCGGGCCGCGAGCTTGTTGTAGAACCGCTCCTCGTAATCCCCCAGCATGCGGTTGGTCGTGAAGTTCGACGCGATGTCGGCGACGCACTTTTTGACCGAATCCACCCACTGGTGAGGAATGCCGTCGCTGCCGCGGTCGTAGTATTTCGGCACGATCTGCTCTTCGATGGTGTTGTAAATCATCTCGGCGTCGAGTTCGTCCTGATAGCCCTGATCGGCGAACGTGCGTTCCATGGGCAGCATCCATCCCGCGCCCTCCTTGTAGCCTTCGACCCACCATCCGTCGAGTACCGAGAACTGGAGCACGCCGTTCATGACGCACTTCTCGCCCGACGTACCCGACGCTTCGAGCGGACGGGTCGGGGTGTTGAGCCACACGTCCACGCCCTGCACCATGCGGCGGGCCAGCTCCATGTCGTAATTCTGCAGGAAGAGGATCTTGCCCACGAACTGCGGCATGGCGGCCACCTCGACGATGCGTTTGATGAGGTCCTGACCCGGCTTGTCGTTAGGGTGCGCTTTGCCCGCGAAGATGAACTGCACGGGACGCTCCTTGTTGTTGACGATCGCCGACAGCCGGTCGAGGTTGGTGAACAGCAGGTAGGCGCGCTTGTAGGTGGCGAAGCGGCGGGCGAAACCGATGGTCAGCACGTCGGGCTTGATGCCCTCGATGATCTGAATCATCTGGCGCGGCGAGTCGAGACGCACCTGATTGGGGTCGCTGTAGCGGCGGCGGATATGCTTTACGAGCTTGTTCTTGAGATACATGCGCTCGTTCCACAGCTCCTCGTCGGGAATCTGGTGGACCTTCTGCCATGCCGGGATGTCGTAGGTGTGTCCCTCGAATCCGTCGGCGAAATAGCGGGCGTACAGGCGGCGCATGCTGGTCGCGATCCACGTCGGGAAATGCACGCCGTTGGTGACATACCCGATGTGAAGCTCGTTTTTGAAGTAGCCCGGCCACATGTTGCCCAGAATCTCCTTCGACACCTCGCCGTGGAGCCACGACACGCCGTTCACCTCCTGCGAGAGGTTGCAGGCCAGCACCGACATCGAGAACTTCTCGTTGGGGTCGTTGGGGTTGGTCTTGCCGAGGTTGATATACTGTTCCCACGTGATTCCCAGCACGTCGGGATAGTGCGACATGTACTGGCGGATCATTGATTCGGGGAATGCGTCGTGGCCTGCGGGAACCGGCGTATGGGTCGTGAAGAGCGACGACGAGCGGATCACCTCCAGCGCTTCCGAGAAGGAGAGCTTCTTGTGGGTCACCAGATCGCGGATGCGCTCGATGCCGATGAATGCGGCGTGTCCCTCGTTGCAGTGGAATACGTCGTGTTTGATGCCCAGCTTGCGCAGCGCGCGGATACCGCCGATGCCGAGCAGGATCTCTTGCTTGAGCCGGTTCTCCCAGTCGCCGCCGTAGAGGTGGTGCGTAATCTGCCGGTCCTCTTCGAGGTTGGCCTCGAAGTCCGCGTCGAGCAGGTAGAGGTCCGTGCGTCCCACCTGACATTTCCAGACGCGCGCCCAGAGCGTACGTCCGGGGAAGGCGATGGTGACCGTCATCCAGTTACCGGCTTCGTCGCGCACGGGAGAGATCGGCAGCTTGTAGAAGTTCTGCGCTTCGTAGGTCGCCTCCTGCGCGCCCTGCGACGAGAGCCGCTGCGTGAAGTAGCCGTAACGGTACAGCAGGCCCACGGCCGCCATCGGGACGTTCTTGTCCGACGCCTCCTTGAGGTAGTCGCCGGCCAGAATGCCCAGACCGCCGGAGTAAATCTTGAGCGACGAATGCAGGCCGTACTCCATCGAGAAGTAGGAGATCGAGGTCGCTTTCGGATCGGGTTTCTCGTTCATGTAGTCGCGGAACTGCGCATATACGGCGTCGAGCTGGCTGAGGAAATTCGTATCCTGTTCGAGCTCCTTCATGCGCTCCACGCTCATTTTGTCGAGGAATGCGATCGGATTGCGTTCGCACTCGGCCCACAACGCATGGTCGATGCTTTCGAACAGGTCGCGCGTGCCGGGATTCCAGCACCACCAGAGGTTGCGCGACAGCTCTTCGAGGGCGTGCAGCCGTTTGGGCAGCGTCTTGTCCACCATCATGCGGTTCCAGTTGGGCTTCTCGGCGAAAAGCTGCTGGCGCACGAAGTTGATCTGCTCGTTGCGGTTTCCGCCCTCGTCCAGCACGGCGCGGTTGGTGCGGATGACCGAACTTTCGACAGCCTCGGAGTAAGCCTGCTCGTAGGCGGCGAAGAGGTGTTCCCAGAGCGCCGTTTCGGAGATTTCGTAGGCCGACACGCGCATCTCGTTCACGTGCTTGTCGTCCAGCAGGCTGAAGTGCAGCAGCGACTCGGCGATCTTCTCTTCGACCTCCTGATCGTTGTAGTCGTCGCGCAGAACGATCTCCACGCCCGCATGCTCGCGCTGCTTGGCCGCCCAGAGACCGAATCCGGCCAGCGTCGTGGTGATCGTCGGCACGGAGAAGGCCACCGATTCGAGCGGCGTGTATCCCCACGGTTCGTAGTAGGAGGGGAATACGGTCATGTCCATGCCCACCAGCAGCTCGTAGTAATCCTTGCCGAAGATGCCGTCGGCCTTGTTGAGGTAGGTCGGAACGAAGATCACCTTCACCTTCGAATCGGGCGTGGTCAGGACGCTGCCGTTGAGGGCGTTTACGATCGGATCGCTGTTCTGGTATTCGAGGTAGTGGGTCGAGTATTTGTACTGCCCGCCGTCGATGGGCTTCGACGGGTCGGCCAGATGCGCCTGCAGGTCCGCGCGCGGACCGCGGTTGGCGGCGGGCACGGTGATGTAGGCCAGCACCTGACGTTTGAGCCGGGGCGATGCGGCCAGTTTCTTGAGCGATTCGATGAATACGTCGATGCCCTTGTTGCGGAATTCGTAGCGTCCGCTGGTGCCGACGATCAGCGGCTCCTCGGCGAACTTTTCGCCCAGACACGCTTCGGCCACCGAGATCATCGTTTTGCGGGCTTCGGCGCGTTTTGCGTCGTACTCCTCGCCGGTCCAGACGAAATCGTTTTCGAAGCCGTTGGGCGTGATGCAGTCGGGTTCGCGGCCCAGCAGGAATTTGCACTCGTTGGCCGTGATGTCGCTGACCGTGACGAATGCGTCGTGGTAGGCAGCGGCGGCCTTTTCGATCGAGTGTTTGGCCACGACGTTGAACTGGCGTGCCAGCTCGTCGGCGTTGAACTTGGTCAGGTCGGTGTAGAGCGGCAGGTGGTTGCCCGCGATGCAGCGGCCCATGACCGTGGCGTGCGTGGTGAAGAGCGTCGCCACATAGGGTGCGTGGCGGCGCAGGTAGAGACCGCCCGCCGCGGTCATCCATTCGTGGAAATGGGCGGCGATCTTGTCGGTCGCGGTGCAGAAGTTCTCGACATAGGAGGCGATCACCGCGCCTGCGGCGTAGCCGAAGAGCACGGGTTCGATGTAGTCCCACTGACCCGAAATCGAATCGACGTGGTAGGTCTCCCAGAGTTTCTTGAGTATTTCGTCCTTGCGGGGAATCAGCGAGGTGAAGTCCACCAGTATGGCCGTCGGTTCGCCCTTGATTTTCCAGTGTCCCGCGCGGATGCGGATGCCTTCGGCGTAGAGTCCCTGACGCCATGCCTTCAGCAGGTTGGGATCCTCCTCGAATTCGGGGTTCACGCCTTCGTGCTGCAGGTCGGGGCCGATGAGGATGTAGCGCTCGTTGAATTTCCGGATGGCCGTTTGCGCTTTGGTCGAGACTACCGTATGGATGCCGCCGATTTTGTTGCAGACCTCCCAACTTACCTCGAACAGGTAATCGGGGGTTAGTTTTGCATTGCTCATATTTGTGATGCTTGTTTGTAATTTACTTGTCGAATCGGTTGAAAACCGGTGCAAAGGTAATACTTATATTTATATTAACAATCTCGAAAGGGTAATTAGTAAAAAAATTTAAGAATAACTTAACATTTC
Source organism: Alistipes sp. DJF_B185 (assembly GCF_964250025.1). Classification (NCBI taxonomy): domain Bacteria; kingdom Pseudomonadati; phylum Bacteroidota; class Bacteroidia; order Bacteroidales; family Rikenellaceae; genus Alistipes; species Alistipes sp. DJF_B185. The sequence continues at coordinate 90,078 of NZ_CAXUDY010000006.1, read as the reverse complement.
AGTTTCACTTGGTTGCGCGCGTCGTTATGTTTCGAAAAGGGCCTCGATCACGGCGTCCGAGATCAGAAACCGCTCCGGGGGAACCGCCAGCCGTCCGCCTGCGTCGCGGAGCGCGCCGCTTTGCAGATAGGGGGCCGCCTCTTCGCGCATCCGCTCCAGCCGTTTCGTGCCGAAACGGGCCGCGACCTCCCGCGTGTCGATTCCTTCGGCGGTTCGGAGCGCCGTCATGACGTACTCGTTGAAACGGTCCCTGTTCGTGAGGAGTTCGCGTTCCGCCGGATCGCCCGCGATGTACCGCTCCACCGAACCTACGTTCCAGTGCCGCTCCTCGCCGTCGAACGAGTGCGCCGCAGGACCGATGCCGAGGTACTTCGCGCCGTGCCAGTACGCCGCGTTGTGGCGGGCGCGGAAGCCCGGAAGGGCGAAATTCGAGACTTCGTAGTGTTCGAATCCCGCTCTGGTCAGCGTCTCGTGGACCGTGAGGAACTCCGTTTCGCTGACCTGCTCGTCCACGGCCCGGAATTCGCCTCGCGCAGCGCGCCGCCCGAAAGCCGTATCGGGTTCGACGGTCAAATGGTATGCCGAAATATGCTGTACGCCGAGCGAAAGGGCCGTATCGAGCGAGCGGCGCAGCGTATCGCCGCCGAAACCCGGCACGCCGAAGATCAGATCGAGGGTGATGTTGCCGAATCCGGCGCGCTGCGCAGCGCGGATCGCTTCGGCCGCCTGCGCGGCCGTGTGGCGGCGGTTCATCAGCTTCAGGCAGTCGTCGTCGAACGACTGTACGCCGATCGAAAGGCGGTCGATGCCCGCTTCGAGCAGCCCGCCGAGGTACTCGGCCGTCAGGTCGTCGGGATTGGCTTCGAGCGTCGTCTCTTCGGCGCCGGAGCAGTCGAAGAGTTGTGCGGCGTGGTCCAGCAGTCCCCTGATCGCTTCGGGCGTGCAGAGCGACGGCGTTCCGCCGCCGAAATAGCGGGTCGTCACCGCTTCGCCGCCCGGATAGCCGCGCCGGTCGTCCAGTTCGCGGTGCATGGCCGCCAGCAGGTCGTCCATGCGCCGCAGGTCGGCGCTTTTGTAAAAGTCGCAGTAGGCGCAGACGCGCTTGCAGAAGGGTATGTGGAAATAGAGTCCGGCCATGGTTACCAAAGTTAAGAAAAAAACGGAGACGGCGGCACATTATTTTCCGATTTTTCCGAAACAGGCCGAAAGCCGGTGCGCTCCGCGTTTTTCGGAGGCTGCCGGATTCGTCCGGCACAACCGGAAATCGCGGCAGCATGTTTGCGGTATGTCCGCAGTTCCTGAGCTGCGCGCGGCTTCGGGCGGAGGAGATACGAAGTTATAAATGAATCATATACGGGCATCGGAAAAAATAATGTTCTTTTTTTGTGTTTTTCACTGTTAATTTTTTCACAAGTGTAAAAGTTTTTCTACCTTTGTGCGGTTAAAGTCCGCATGCGCGGATTTCGACGGTTAGGTTAAATCTTGGATTTGATGTTTTATTAAAAATAACGATTGCTATGAACAAAATGGATTTGAAAAAGTACGGGATCACGGGTGTGACCGAGATCGTGTACAATCCGTCGTACGACGAACTCTTCCGCGAGGAGACCAAGAAGGGCCTCCGCGGCTTCGAAAAGGGTCAGGAGACCGAAATGGGCGCCGTGAACGTGATGACCGGCGTTTACACCGGCCGTTCGCCCAAAGACAAGTTCTTCGTAATGGACGAGACCACGAAAGATACGATCTGGTGGACTTCCGACGAGTATAAGAACGACAACAAGCCCGTAACCAAGGCGGCTTGGAAAGAGCTGAAGAAGATCGCTTCGCAGGAGCTGTCGGGCAAGAAGCTTTACGTCGTCGATACTTTCTGCGGCGCCAACGAGAACTCGCGTCTGAAGATCCGCTTCATCATGGAGGTGGCTTGGCAGGCGCACTTCGTTAAGAACATGTTCATCCGTCCGACCGACGCCGAACTGGAGAATTACGGAGAGCCCGATTTCGTCGTGCTCAACGCATCGAAGGCCAAGGTCAAGAACTACAAGAAACTCGGTCTGAACTCGGAGACGGCCGTCGTCTTCAACCTCACCGAGAAGATGCAGGTCATCATCAACACGTGGTACGGCGGCGAGATGAAGAAGGGCATGTTCTCCTACATGAACTACCTGCTTCCGCTCAAGGGCATGGCTTCGATGCACTGCTCGGCCAACACCAACGCCAAAGGCGAGACGGCTATCTTCTTCGGTCTGTCGGGAACCGGCAAGACCACGCTTTCGACCGACCCGAAGCGCGAGCTGATCGGCGACGACGAGCACGGCTGGGACGACGACGGCGTATTCAACTTCGAGGGCGGCTGCTACGCCAAGGTTATCAACCTCTCGCAGGAGAACGAGCCCGACATCTGGAACGCCATCCGCCGCAACGCGCTGCTGGAGAACGTGACGGTAGACAAGAAGGGCAAGATCGACTTCTCCGACAAGTCGGTTACGGAGAATACCCGCGTATCGTACCCGATCTTCCACATCGAAAATATCGTGAAGCCCGTATCGAAGGCTCCGGCCGCCAAGAAGGTGATCTTCCTCTCGGCCGACGCATTCGGCGTGCTGCCCCCGGTTTCGATCCTGAACGCCGAGCAGACCAAGTACTACTTCCTCTCCGGCTTCACCGCCAAGCTGGCCGGTACCGAGCGCGGCATCACCGAACCGACTCCGACCTTCTCGGCCTGCTTCGGCGCAGCGTTCCTTTCGCTGCACCCCACCAAGTACGGTGAGGAGCTGGTGAAGAAGATGCAGAAGTCGGGCGCCAAGGCTTACCTCGTGAACACGGGTTGGAACGGCACCGGCAAACGTATCTCGATCAAGGATACGCGCGGCATCATCGACGCCATCCTCGACGGTTCGATCGACAAGGCCGAGACCAAGACGCTGCCCATCTTCGACTTCAAGATCCCGACGGCTCTGCCCGGCGTGGATCCCAAGATCCTCGATCCGCGCGACACCTACAAGAACGCCAAGGATTGGGACGTGAAGGCCGAGGACCTCGCAAACCGCTTCGTGAAGAACTTCGTGAAGTTCACGGGCAACGAGGAAGGCAAGAAGCTCGTAGCTGCCGGCCCGAAGGTTAAGTAATTCCCGATGACTGCGGCGCAGGCCGCGCATCGTCAGAACGCGGAAGCGGGGTATTTCCACCCCGCTTCCGTTTTTTTGCGCATGTAGTGCGCCGTCCGGATCATGCCGTCCGGAGGAACGGACAGAGTCGGCAAAACCGGCAGCCCCGCAGATTCCGCAGCCCCTCCCCGCAGAATCAGTGGAACTTGCGGAGTCGGCGGAATTAGCGGAAGAACGGGCAGAACCCGCGGAGTCGGACGTTTCGAAACCGGCGTTTGCTTTCGGAGTGTAGCCGTGTTTTGCCGGCCCGTAACCTGTCCGGACACATCCGGCAAGACGAAACGCCCTGCTCCTCAAAGAGCAGGGCGTTTGTGTTTGTCCGCCGTTTGCGGCCGTTTTTCGCAATCCGTGTTATCTGCTGCAGGAACCGTCGGTGCGCAGTCGCTTGGGCATGAAAATCCGGTAGCCGATCGAGACGCCGAGCTTGTTGGGATACCACTCCGACGAGCCGTTGAACGGATCGGGGTTCTCCGGCTGCACCGGGCGGTGGGGATACATGTCTACCTTGCCGTCGAAACTGTATCCGTTGTAGTGGCTGTCCATCCATGCCCATCCGAAGAAAGCGTCGAGCAGCCACCGCTCCCCGAACTGGTGTTCGTAACCCACGCACAGGCCGATCATCATGCCGTAGCCTTTGCAGTAGCGGTCTTCGAATTTCAGCTTCCAGCCTTCGATATAGGGTTTCGACATGTCGAAAGCCATCATGCCGATATTGGCGCCCAGATACCAGCCCCGGTTGTGCTCCTTGAAGTAGCGGCGGTATTCGCCCATGAAGATGGCGAAGGTCATATGCTTCCGGTTGATCGACTTCCACGGCGAGACCACGATGTCGGTCTGCAGGGTCGATTTGGGGGATATGGCGAATTCCACAGAGGGGTTTACGACGCCGACCAGCGCATAGAGCGCGTTGAGTTTGACGTAGCCCTGCGATGCTGCGTTCTGTATGCCGAACAGCGAAAACAATACGATCAGGACCGAAATCTTGCGGAATGGCTTTTTCATCGGGACGGAATGTTTAGGAGGGGCAAATATATGAAAAAATCCGGCCAATATATGAATCGGGCCGGATTTTCATGCGGATGAAACCGTTTCAGACGGTCATGATCTCCTTCTCTTTCTTCAGGAGCGCTTCGTCGAGCAGCTTAGAGAATTTTTCCAACAGCTTCTGCGACTGGGTTTCGCCGTCCTTCGATTCGTCTTCGGGCATGCCCTCCTTCTGGGCCTTCTTGAATGCCTCGACGGCGTCGCGGCGGGCGTTGCGCAGGCTGATGCGGGCCGTTTCGGCTTCGCCGCGGATCTGCTTCACCAGCTCCTTGCGGCGCTCTTCGGTCAGGGGCGGAATCGTCAGGCGTATCTGCTCGCCGTTGTTCGAGGGGGTCAGGCCGATGTTCGAGTCGATGATGGCTTTTTCCAGCGGGCGGAGCATGTTCTTGTCCCACGGCTGGATCAGGATCGTCTTGGCGTCGGGAACCGTGACGCTGGCCGCGCCCGATACGGGCACCTGCGAGCCGAAGTAATCTACCATGATGCCGTTCAGGGCGTTGGGCGAGGCTTTGCCCGCGCGCACGTTCAGAAGTTCCTCTTCGAGGTGGTCGATAGCCTTCTGCATACGGCCGGAGGCTTCGTTGAGAATCGTTTTGGTATCCATAGTTATTCGAGTGTTTTTTCGATGGTTTTGATCATTTCGTCGAACTCTTCGGGGTCGTACCCTACCGACGCCAGCACGACCTTGCCGTTGCGGTCGATGACGAAATTACGCGGAATGTAGTTCGACGCATAACGGTCGTAGACGGTCTGCGAGGGGTCGAGACCCATCGGGAAGGAGTAGCCGGTCTTTTCGCGGAACGCCGCCACGGTCTGGTGCGTTTCGCCGCGCGAGATGGGCAGGAATACGAAATCGCGGCCTGCGAAACGGTCGATCACGTCGCTCTGCACGCGCGCCAGCTCCTGCCGGCAGGGCGGACACCACGTGGCCCAGAAGTTCAGCAGGACGACCTTGCCTTTCAGTTCGGCGAGGTCGGTTTTGCCGCCGCCGAACATCTCGACCGTGAAGTCGGGGGCTTTGTCGCCGGCCTTCACGAGCGTCGTCGATTCGACGTCGCCGGCCTTTTTGCTGCTGTTGCCGCCGCATGAAGGCAGCAGCAGGATGACGGCGACGATCGCGACGATCAGCGCCAGCATGATCCATAATTGTCTGTTACTCTTTTTTGTCGCCATGTTTTTTCGTTGTTTTGGTTTGTCGGGCACTTTGTCGCACGGAGTCCGGAGTGCCGGCCGGAAGCTCCTATGAAAGCCCGGTTACGAGCGTTCCGATCTGTTCGCCTGCAAGTACTTTGCCCAGATTGCCCGGCGTGTCCATGTCGAAGACGATGATGCCGAGTCCGTTCTCGCGGCAAAGGGTGAACGCCGTGAGGTCCATGACTTTCAGCCTGCGGTCGAGCACCTCCTCGAACGTGATCCGGTCGAACTTCACGGCCGTCGGGTCCTTTTCGGGGTCGGCCGTGTAAACGCCGTCCACGCGGGTGCCTTTGAGCATCACGTCGGCTTCGATCTCGATGCCGCGCAGCGCCGACGCCGAGTCGGTCGTGAAATAGGGATTCGACGTGCCGCCGCCGATAATCACCACATAGCCCGCTTCGAGGTACTCGATGGCACGGGCCTTGGAGTAGTATTCGCCGATGGGTTCCATGCGGATCGAAGTCAGTACCTTGGCCTTCACGCCGTTGTCCTCCAGTGCCGACTGCAGCGCCAGCGAGTTGATGATCGTGGCCAGCATGCCCATCTGGTCGCCCTTCACGCGGTCGAAGCCCTTCTTGGCGCCGGTGAGTCCGCGGAAGATGTTGCCGCCGCCGATGACGATGCCGATCTGGACGCCCGTCCCGGCGGCCGCCTTGATCTGTTCGGCGTAGGACTGGAGCACTTCGGGCGAGAGTCCGTATTTCTGCGAACCTTGCAGCGATTCGCCGCTCAGTTTGAGGAGTATTCTCTTGTATTTCATGTTGCAATGGATTTACCGTAACGCGAAGATAGAAATTTTTTCGAAAAAAACCGGCATCAATGACTATCTTTACAGAAAATAGACGCCCTCCGGACCGTGTCCGAACAAATTCGGCGCGGTGTCCGGTGCGCACGCTTTTCGACGCCGTTCCGGAAAGGCTGCGTCCGGCCAAAAGGCGGACGGGCTTGCTTTTGTGCCCTGCTTGCATTATCTTTGTCTCGCCATGACGCCGGAAGAATACAGACTGCTTCTACATATCGATTCGCCGGAGGACCTCAAAAGGCTCTCCGCGGAGGAGTTGCGCGCTTACTGCGACGAGTTGCGACGCTATATCGTCGACGAATGTTCGGTAAATCCCGGACACCTCGCGTCGAGTCTGGGGGCTGTGGAGCTGGCCGCCGCCCTGCATTATGTCTTCGACACGCCCGCCGATAAGATCGTGTGGGACGTGGGGCACCAGACCTATGCCCACAAGATCATCACGGGCCGCCGCGAAGCGTTCAAAACCAAGCGCCGGCTGGGGGGCATCAGCGGCTTCCCGCGCATGTCCGAGAGCGAATACGACGCTTTCGGCGGGGGACACGCCTCGGTGTCGATCTCGGCGGCCTTCGGCATGGCCAAGGCGGCCGAACTGCGGGGCGAGAAGTATCGGGTCGTGGCGGTCATCGGCGACGGTTCGATGACCGGCGGGCTGGCCTTCGAAGGGCTGAACAACGCCGGGGCCAGCAAGCGCACCAACCTGCTGGTGATTCTGAACGACAACAACATGGCGATCGATCAGGCCACGGGCGCGCTGAAAAACTACCTGCTCAAGATTTCGACTTCGGTCCACTACAACCGCTTCAAGCAACGGTTGTGGGGCATCCTTTCGCATACGCCGCGCCTGCTGCGTCTCTGCCAGAAGGCGGGCAACGCCGTCAAGCAGGGGCTGCTCAACAAGAGCAATCTGTTCGAAAGTCTCAATTTCCGCTATTTCGGACCCGTGGACGGCCACAACCTCAAGGAATTGGTGCGGACGCTTCGCGCGCTGCGCGATATCGAAGGACCCAAACTGCTGCACGTCATGACCGTAAAGGGCAAGGGCTACCTGCCCGCCGAGCACAACCAGCCCGTCTGGCATGCGCCGGGGCGGTTCAATCCCGATACGGGCGAGCGGATTTCGTCGCCGGGCTCGGCGTCGCGCTATCAGGACGTGTTCGGCGAGACGCTCGTCGAACTTGCCGAACGCGACAGCCGCGTCGTGGGCGTCACGCCCGCCATGCCGTCGGGCTGCTCGATGAATCTGCTGATGCAGGCCATGCCGTCGCGCTGTTTCGACGTGGGCATCGCCGAGGGGCATGCCGTGACTTTCTCGGCGGGACTCGCCGCCGCGGGCATGGTGCCCTTCTGCAATATCTATTCGACCTTCATGCAGCGGGCTTACGACAATGTGATCCACGACGTCGCCATTCAGGACCTTCCGGTGGTGATGTGTCTCGACCGGGGCGGTCTGGTCGGCGAGGACGGCGTGACGCATCACGGAGTCTTCGACATGGCGGCCTTCGGCTGCGTGCCGACACTGGCGATCGCCGCGCCGATGGACGAGCTGGAACTGCGCGGCATGATGTATACGGGACTGCAGTACGGCCATCCCTTCATGATCCGCTATCCCCGCGGCTGCGGCGAAGGCCGGATGTGGCGCGGTGCGCGGTTCGAAACCCTGCCCGTGGGCCGGGGACGCAAGCTCCGCGACGGAGCGGATGTGGCGCTGGTGACCGTCGGAACGGTCGGCAACGCCGCCGCACGCGCCGCCGCACGCGCCGCCGAAGAAGGGGTGAGCGCAGCCCATTACGACCTGCGCTTCGCCAAACCTCTCGACGAGGAACTGCTCCTCGAAGTGGGTGCGAAGTTCCGCCGCGTGGTGACGGTCGAGGACGGCGCCCTGCGCGGAGGCGTCGGCGAAGCCGTCGCGGCATTTTTCAATGCACGCGGGCTGGACGTTTCGGTGCGTTCGCTGGGCATCGGCGACGAGTGGGTCGAACACGGAACTCCGGCTCAGCTCTATGCCCTCTGCGGCTATGACGAGGAGGGTATTCTGAAAGCCCTGCTCGAAACGAAACAGGCGCCGGTCTGCGCCGAATAATATCCGGACTCCTTACATCGTAAACACCCAGTCGTCGGCTTTGCTGAGCGTCGGATTCAGCCGGAAACCCTCCCACTCGAACGCTTTCAGCTGCTGCGGATCGCCGATGCGGTTTTTGAGGATATGACGGGTCATTTCGCCGCGGCACATTTTCGTATAGACCACGACGGTTTTCAGCCGGTCGTCTTCGCGGATGCGGAATTCGGGGGTGACGACCCGTACTTCGCGGCAGATGCGCTTCCAGTCGAACAGCCGCTTCATCTCACTGCTGGCCAGATTGACCAGTATGCCGTCGTCGGCCTTGATCTTCTCCAGAAAGGCGTCCGTCAGTTTGTCCTGCCAATATTCGAAAACCGTCTGCTCGCCGTGGCCGGGCAGTACGGCGTCGCCTTCGAGCCGGTAGGTGCGGATCGTGTCCAGCGGACGGAGCAGTCCGTAAAGGAACGAGGTGATGTTGAGGTGCGCCTGCGCATATTCGAAATCCCCGGCCGTGAAATCCGCCGGAGCGATCCGTTTGAACACGATGCCCGTGTAGGCCGCCAGCGCCGGCAGCGCCCTCACCGCATTGTCGTGGAAACGGCTGTAGCGGAGCCGGTTCGTCGCGGCGATCCGATGGTTTACGCGCAGGATTTTCGCCAGCTCTTCGGTGGAGAGCGTCGCCAGCTGTCCGGCCAGCTCCCCGGCCTGCGCGCCGTAAAGGGGCGAAGTGGTGCGGGGTATCGGCAGGGAGGTGCTTTCGGCCATCGTTTTGGCACAGGAGAGGAGTATTTGCATGATTTGTCAGTTGTTGTCGCCCACCTGCTCCGGAAAGCGGGTGAACGGGACGAAGGGCGTCACCGTAAAATCGGCGGTGAGCAGGTAGTCGCGGCGCGGATTTTCCATGTAAACGTTTTTGCAGATGCGGTAACGGGCGTATACGGACGGATAGACGCGCGGCGCGAGCCGGGCCGTGAAGCCGTAGGCGTACTCTTTCGTCTGCCGGGCGTCGCCGGGGACGGGAAATTGCGGGCGGCCGATGCCGATCAGCAGGGAGTTCCATGCGTCGGCGCCCGGCAGTGTTTCCCACCGGCCGTTTTGGAACCTGCAAACGGTGTAGTCCGTCCCGAAATAGACGGTCGAATCGCCGCGATAGCGGATCGTAAGCCGTACGCAGTCGGTCTCCGCAGGGTAGAAGGCATATTCGGCGTCCATGCTCAGTCCGTCGGGCGGCGGCGTGCCTTCGGGGGCGGGCGGATAGGGCGTCGTGTCGGGATCGAACCCTTCGAGTCGGATCAGGGGGCTGTCGTGCACGTAACGGCGGAAGCGGGCTTTCATCGCCGAGTCGGCCCGGAGCAGGTGGACACGGACGATCCCTGCGGTTTCGTCGGTCCCGGACGACCGGACGGCGTCGGCGATGCTTGCTATTTCCTTGGTTGCGGATGCGCGGGCGGCGTTCGCGCTTCCGTCGAATGTTTCGCGCTCCGGTGTGCAGGCGGCGAATCCCCGGTCGGTCGTGAGCAGGATGTCGAGACGGCGCCACACGCTGTCCTGCAGTTCGCCCAGTTCGCGCGCCGTGGGACGGCGCTGGGCGGTCGCCGTACAACCGGCGGCGAGCAGCAGCGATAACAGGAGCAGTCTCATCGGCAGGCGGGTTATGCTACCGAACAGGGGATACCGAGCGTTTCGACGCGGGCGGCGATGGCCTGCAGCTCCTCGCGCGGAACCTTTTCGAGCGTCCGGCACGGGGTGTCGCGGTCGAGCGAGTAGACCATGACCTGCCGCGGCCGGATCTCTTCGATCAGCCGCAGCCATGCCGAGACCTCCTCTTCGGTCGTGTTGTCTGTTTTCTGTCCGTCGCATTCGCCGCGCAGGAACATGGTCTGCACGGTCAGGCGTCCGTCGAAGCCCTTCATCTGCTCCACGACGCCGCGGACGGTGTAGGCGGGGCTTTGGGGGTTGTTCATCAGACGCGCCGTGGCGTCGAACGCCGAGTCGAGTTTGAGAATGTTGTTGTCCACCCGCAGCAGGGCGCGGCGCACCTCTTCGCGGTGGAGCTGGGTGGCGTTCGAGAGCACCGAGACCTTGGCCGACGGGCACAATGCGTCGCGCAGGGCGATCGTATCGCCGATCACCGCTTCGAATTCGGGATGCAGGGTCGGCTCGCCGTTGCCGGCGAAGGTGATGACGTCGGGCGGCGTGCCGTCCGCCACCATGCGGCGCAGCGTCGCTTCGAGCTGCGTGCGGACATCTTCGCGGGCGTTGAATCGCCGTCCGCCGGGGTGTTCGGCGTTCCAGCCGCATTCGCAGTAGATGCAGTCGAACGAGCAGAGTTTCGAATCGGTCGGCAGGAGGTTCACCCCCAGCGAAAGGCCCAGCCGCCGTGAGTGCACCGGGCCGAAAATGATGTCGTGAAATAGTGATGTCATGATGCAAAAATACAAAATCGTTCGGAATTATAAATTTATGGCATTTTTAAAAATTATCATTGATTTAGTTTTTTCTTTTTGAAAAAATTGTAACATATCATTATTCCAAATACAATAATCGTAATTATACCTATTATTGGGAGGTCTTCTTCTGGTATGTCATATTCCGAAAGGATTATGCTAAAAAGGAATATAATAACTAATATTAGGCATCCCATATTCATTGATTGTAAAAAGCAACCTTCTGTTTTGGGAAAGAAGCTGTGATTACTAATTTGATATCCGCATTTGGGGCAGTGAGGAGCCTGATCTGAAATGCTATTCCCACATTCTGGACAATTGATTAGTGCCATAATTAAAAAATCTATTTTGTTATAGTTAGTCGATAATATGTATAATGTTTTTCGTAATACTTGCTTTTGATTTTTTCTTGAGATAAATTGACTGTATATGTTGAAAATGTCCAGTGAAATGAATTTAGGGGTGGTTGCGAACCTAATATTTTAGATATATGATTTTTGAGTAGAATAATATTTGATGTTTGAACTAATATTGTATCATCATATAATGGTTCGATTAACATCGATAAAGTATGTAATTTATTATTGACAAATTTGGGTTGAATATCAAAGATTATGGAAAACGATTGTGTGCTAGTAAAATTGCCAACTGAATTATCATGAACGGTTATGTTCTGGGTTTCAAACCAATGCATGCAATATGTGTTGTTATCCCATATCGACATTTTGCCACTGTTCTTATATTGTTTGATAAGTGAATTATATTCTAATTTAGACATTCCAAGATGAAATCCGAGAAGAATATTTGGTGAAATTGTAGATATTCTATCTTCTTGTTGAGTGTTTTGTTTTGACTCTGCGTTTTGTTGTGTTGGTATTTTTTTTTGTTTGTTTTGTGCAGAAAAAATAGTGATGGCACTCCCAATTATACAGCCACCCAAAAGGAATAAGAGGATTTTATTCATAAGATTGTTTTTTTTGCGAGACCGCTGACTCCTTTACGATCATTTGTTAAAAAAAGAAGTGTGGAGTCTATTGCCTATCTGTTAGGAGGTTCTGGTAAACCTTGAGTCAAATAAACAATACTCCACACCTGCGAGTATGGAATATTGTTTCGCATACGATTGCAAGCGAATGAGTGTTATTGTTTTTCTTGACTCTATGAAATTTACCAGATTTCCTAACAAGAATAAAAGCAAAACACTTTCATCAAAATATGTCTGTCTATGAAGACAACACAAAGATACGAATTATTTGTTAATGATGCATATGAATTGAAAAAGCTAAGTAATTTTCCTATCTTTACAAAAATCATTCTCCTATGAAATTCAGGTTCGGACTGCTGCCGCGCGTCGTACTGGCCATCGGGCTGGGCGTGGGATGCGGCTTTTTCTTTCCCGAATGGGCGACGCGCATCGCGCTGACGTTCAACGATATTTTCGGGCAGTTCCTCTCGTTCGTCATTCCGCTGCTGATCCTTGGTCTGGTGGCGCCGGGCATCGCCGATCTGGGGAAGAACGCCGGGTGGCTGCTGGCCGTCACGGCGGCGCTGGCCTATGCCTTCACGCTTTTTTCGGGCTTCGGAACCTATTTGGTGGGGCGGGCGGTCTTTCCCGCGCTGCTCGAAGGCTCGCAGGCCGTGCTGCCCGACGATGCGGGCGCGGCGCTCACGCCCTATTTCACGGTTCAGATGCCGCCGCTGTTCGGCGTCATGTCGGCGCTGGTGCTGGCCTTCGTGCTCGGACTGGGCATGGCCTATACCCATAGCGTGAAGCTCAAGGGGGTGATGGACGAATTCAAGGGGATTATCGAACGCGTGATCGGCAGCGTCATCATTCCGCTGCTGCCGTTCTATATCTTCGGCATTTTCCTCTCGATGACCCGGTCGGGGCAGGTCGCGGGCGTGCTGGGCGTCTTCGTGAAGCTGATCGCGGTGATCTTCTGCATGACCGTCGTGCTGCTGCTCGTGCAGTTCTCCGTCGCCGGACTCGCGGCGCGCAAAAATCCGCTGCGGATGCTCCGCACGATGCTTGCGGCTTACGTCACGGCGCTCGGAACGCAGTCTTCGGCCGCCACGATCCCCGTGACGCTGGCGCAGACCCTCAAACTCGGCGTGCGGCCCGAAATCGCATCGTTCGTCGTGCCGCTCTGCGCGACGATCCACCTCTCCGGCTCGATGATGAAGATCGTCGCCTGCGCGCTGGCCGTGTCGATGATCGCCGGACTGGAGCTGCCGGCCGGAACGTTCGTGGGATTCATCCTGCTGCTGGCCGTGACGATGATCGCGGCTCCGGGGGTGCCGGGCGGGGCGATCATGGCCGCGCTGGGACTGCTGGAGTCGATGCTGGGATTCGACGAAACGCTCGCCGGACTGATGATCGCCACCTATATCGCCATGGACAGTTTCGGCACGGCGACCAACGTCACGGGCGACGGCGCCGTGGCGGTGATCGTCGATGCGATCGACCGGCGGCGCTGAAAACCGTTCCGGGGCCGCCGAAAGCGGCCTTTTTTCTTTTTATACCTGTGTAAATAAGTATAAATGCGTACCCGTGCCGAATAAAAAACGGCTAATTTTGATGGCTAAAAAGGTTTTTTTGTACTTTTGCGCGTCCGGAACGGAAACTAACATTAAATTATATACATTATGGTTGATATTTTTGCACGCCTTGAAAAAAATGCAGGCGGACCTATCGGTCAGTACATGTCGTACGCCCACGGATATTTCGCGTTCCCCAAACTGGAGGGCGAGATCGGTCCCCACATGGTTTTCCGGGGCAAAAAGATGCTCAACTGGAGTCTGAACAACTACCTCGGTCTGGCAAACCATCCTGAGGTGCGCAAGGCCGACGCCGAAGGCGCAGCCAAATTCGGTATGGCGGCCCCGATGGGCGCCCGTATGATGAGCGGTCAGACCGTTTATCACGAACAGCTCGAACGCGAGCTGGCCGAGTTCGTCGGCAAGGAGGATGCTTTCCTGCTCAACTTCGGTTATCAGGGCATGATCTCGATTATCGACTGCCTGCTGACGCCGCGCGACGTGGTTGTCTACGACGCCGAGGCGCATGCCTGCATTATCGACGGTCTGCGTCTGCACAAGGGCAAGCGTTTCGTGTACGGACACAACGACATGGATTCGCTGCGTCTTCAACTGCAGCATGCCACGGACCTCGCCGAGGAGCAGAAGGGCGGCGTGCTCGTGATTACCGAAGGTGTCTTCGGCATGAAGGGCGATCTGGGCAAACTCGACGAGATCGTGGCGCTGAAGAAGGATTTCCAGTTCCGCCTGCTGGTGGACGACGCCCACGGCTTCGGTACGATGGGCGAGGGCGGCCGCGGTACGGCTTCGCATTTCGGCGTGACTGACGGCGTGGACGTGCTGTTCAACACCTTCGCCAAGTCGATGGCCGGTATCGGTGCATTCGTCTGCGGTCCCCGCTGGCTGGTGAACCTGCTGCGTTACAACATGCGTTCGCAGCTCTACGCCAAGTCGCTCCCGATGCCGATGGTCATGGGCGCGCTGAAGCGTCTGGAGCTGATCCGCAACCATCCCGAATATCAGCAGAAGCTGTGGGAGATCGTCCGCGCGCTCCAGAACGGCCTGAAGGAAAACGGATTCGAGATCGGCGTGACCAACTCGCCCGTAACCCCCGTCTTTATGAAGGGCGGTATCCCCGAAGCGACGAACCTGATCGTCGATCTGCGCGAGAACCACGGTATTTTCTGCTCGATCGTAATCTATCCGGTGATCCCGAAGGGCGAGATCATCCTGCGCGTGATCCCCACCGCAGCCCATACGCTCGACGACGTGAACTATACGATCGCGGCGTTCAAGTCGGTGCGCGACAAGCTCGAAGGCGGCATTTATGCCCAGATGCCGATTCCGGTTCGCGCCGACGAAGGCTTCAAGGTCCGCTAATCGGGATTCGCTCTGAGGGCGATCCGTATATAGATAAGGCTGCCATTTCCGGCAGCCTTATTTTTGTTGCCGTTCGCTGCGGGGCGTTGGCGCCGGGCATGCCTGCGCGATCGCATCTGCACCGGCGTTTCTTTTTTTGCGTTTCGGGCGGCGCAAGAGTAATTTTGCGACAAAATTCGCCGGAAAATTTTGCAGAATAAATTTTTCGGTTTATATTTGCAGTCCCGAAACGCAGGTTTCGAAGCCCGGAGCCGAGGTGCGGATGCAGTTGTCCCGCCCGTCCGAAAACGATAATTGCGGAAATAGCTCAGTTGGTAGAGCGCAACCTTGCCAAGGTTGAGGTCGCGGGTCCGAGTCCCGTTTTCCGCTCTCGGTAAGTGGTTGATAATATACTGATTATCAGCCACTTTTCTTTTTTTCGGAAAATACGGAAGACGGGCGAGGTGTTCGCCGCGGCAAACTGAACGACGGATAAAACAAACCGGGCATTGGAGTTATAAACTGCTCCGATGCCCGGTTATTTATTTGATTAGTTTATTTCTTTGGTTCTTTTGGATAAGTCATTTCTCCGAAAAATTCTTTGAGGGATAAATTATAATATTTGCAGAATTTTATAATCGTCCCTAACGTCGGCAATTTTCGGCCATGTTCATAGTGGGAAAGATGCAGATGTGCATTTTCTGTCAGAAACTCCTGTGTATGATTGTGTTGCTCTCGAATCTCACGCATCCGACAAGCAACTAAATCTAATAATATTTGATCTGGAAGTTTCAGTATTCTATAATTTTTACAAAAAAATGGATTTATTTGTGAAAATAGTCGGTCTGTGTAGACCGACTTACGTCTTTTTTATTACATTTGTAAATGGAATATTAGAAACTGAATACAGAAATTATGCTAACTTTGCATTTATATAGCTCGGCATAGCCGACGGACATAATAAAGAGCAGCAACTCTTTATACCGTGCCAGTAAAAATTGGGAATTTTTAAGCGAAGGTATAAATGTTGCCAGCCCTTGTTTTGTTCCGTCCTTTGTGGACGGAACCTGCAAGGGCGCGGTGCATTTCTTCGCTACGGTATCCCAATGCCTTCTGGCCGGAATGTTATCGCGTCCCTTGCTTTTTTTATGCCCTTGCGGGACGCGGATTCACACCAACGAAAACCGAAGAAAATGTCCCGTCGCATCCGATTCCGGAATTACCCGAAAGCCCAAAATCCCCATTATATTTTACTGCTCTGGCACAATACGGGCCGGACGTTCCTGCCGTTCGATTTCGCGCGGCAGGACGTCCGTTTTTGGGCCGGGGAGCGGGGGAACGCCCTCACGCCGCACGATCCGGCGCGGCGGGCGTCATAAGGCTCTCTGAGCGACACGTACAATCCCGCATTCCGGATGCAGCCGGCAGGCATTGCGCCGGAAGCGGTCCCTGAAATCTGGCAGCCGGGGCGGTCTCCGCATTGAATTCTTCATTGAGTGAAGTTGCGTCACTGTGTTCAACCGGAACCGCCCCTTTTTTCAAAGCGATACCCCCGCATGCGAATCCGCAAAACGGCGCACGCATTGATGAACAAGGTAAAACTCCATGATGAACGAAAACGACCTCGATTCCGAAAAAGTTCTGCGGGCCATCGACCACTTTTACGCGACGCAGGTCAATATCTGCATTGCGGCGTTGAATAGAATGCAGTCGGCGGAGCTGGCCGACAAAAACATCATCCTGCGGGCCATTATGTGCGACAAGCCCGACTGCGGCATCTGCGCCGACCCCACGGCCGAAGATTACGGCGTCGATTTTTGGGCCGACCGGGCGGAGTATGTGAACGACACGTCGTTCAATCTCTACGTTACGCAGGCCGAGGAAAAGGTGCTTTGGAACATCGGGGAGAAAGGCCGGAAACCGGAGCGTCTGGCGGTTCCGCAGCAGCGGATCACGGTGCGGGCCGACGGGATAAGCAGGCCCCCGTATATCCCGCTGATCTATCTGACGGTGCTGAGTTCCAAACTGACGGCGATGGCGCTGGCGGACGTGCTGCCGGCAGCGGATTTGTCCGGCTATTGCGACGAGCGGGTGATGGCGTCCTTGGGGGAGCGCATAGCAGGGGTATTGGACAGGATGACTGAAATGCAGGACGGGGAGGAGGGCGGAAATCCGGTAAGCTGAAACGCTGCGGACCGAAAAAACGGGACGGACCCGAAAGCCCGTCCCGCCGCTGAAAAAGTTGGCGTCACCCCTGTTCTACAGGTTCTTTTTTCCACTTCTCCGGTTTTTCCCGCCGGACGGGGTGTTTCATCCGCTCAAGTTCGCGCTCCAGCAGTTTGTCCACCAGCTTGAGTTGGGCTTGCCGGGCCTCGAACGGCGTGGCCGGAATGTCCGAAACGTCCATCTTCAGATAATCCAGATAACTCTGATAAGAAATGCCGAAGATGTAACGTCCGAGCCGTTTCCAAACCCGTTTGTGGCATTTCGCCTTGTATTCGGGTTCATAATACATTTGGTCAAATTCCTGAACCGCCTTGACTCTCAGGTGCATATATGAATTATTGCAACTCATAAAATAAAAAAAATAGTTTTTGAGCGATATTGCGCACTAAAATTTACGCAATTAATTGCGGTTCAGGTTAAAAGAGAAGTCCCTCAATTCCTCTCGCGTGGAGAGCCTGCAAAATTGGTATTCGGCGGGCAGAACGGTCCAATAATCATACTTTCTCAGATCCGCCGAGGAGGTTTCCAGACAGATGCGGTTCTCGGCGTCCCGATTGCCGACGATTCCCCATAGCGACGTTCGGCTGTCGCAGCCGGGATCTGTCGTATGGAACAAATAGACGTCGCCGATGCGGAATTTGCAGGTTTTTATGGTCATATCAGGTTCGTTAGGGTTTTATGGCGGCAAAGGTGAAAATCCTGAAGCAAACCTCCAACTTGCGTGGTAACTGTTACGACATTAATCTGTTGGGGAGGGGCAAATGAAAACTCCGGATGTGCATTCGCATCCGGAGTCTCCTCTGTTTTTCGGTTCTTCGTTTCCGCTTCCCGTCATTCGGCTTTCAGCTCGACGACGACGCTGCGGGCGCGGTCCGTCGAGAAGAGTTTCAAACCTGCCTTCATCAGGTAATCGCCGCTTACGACGCGGTCGTTGTGCTCGATACGCGGATTCTGCCCCGGCATGAGGTTTATTTCGCGGATGCGGTAGCGCAGATCGGGGGCCAGTCCGGTCAGCCGTACGGAGGGCAGCTGCTCCCCGTAGCGCGGATTGAGGTCGTAGGCGAAGACTACGGAGCCGGTCCGGCGGTCGGTGCCTGAAAACAACAGCGGCATCACCGGGGCCGAGACGGCGACGATAAGCGCGAAGACGCCCACCGTCCACCCCGCCTGCGGAACCGTCACCCCGAAAGTTTCGGCGATCTGCGGGATAATCCCGACGACGCCCATTTCGGTGTTGATGATGCCGAAGACGCCGAAGGTCAGGATTGCAACCAGTCTTCCCGGACTGTATGCGAGCCGTTTTTTCATGGTCGTTCCGTCTTATTTCAGGCTGTTTCCGAAGAACTCTTCCAGCTTGTCGAACGGGATCAGCCCCGTGCGGTCGTAGAGATCGACGTGCCCCGCGCCCGGTACGACATACAGCTCTTTCGGCTCGGCGGCCCGTCTGAAGGCGTCCTCGCTGAATTCGCGCGAATGGGCGTTTTCCCCGACGATGAAGAGCAGCGGACGCGGCGAGATGGTCTCGATGTCGTTGAAGGGGTAGAAGTTCATGAACTTCACGTTGCTTGCGAGCGTGGGGTGCGTGGTCGTCCGGTGCGTCGCCCCTTCGGGCGTGAACTCTCCGCGCGGCGTGCGGTAGAAGGCGTAGAATTCCCGCTCGACCGGGGTGGAGTTTTCCGTCAGCTCGTCTGCCGTGCCGCCGGTGTATGCGGTTTCCCCGCCCGTAAACTCCGCGTAGCGCTGTTCCGCCGCTTCGGCCAGTATCCGCTTCCGCTGCTCAAGTGTCTGGGCGTTTTTCAGTCCGCTGCGGCTGGCTGCGCCCATGTCGTACATGCTCACCGTGGCGACGGCTTTCAGCCGGGGATCGATCTTCGCCGCACTCACGGCGAAACTTCCGCTGCCGCAGATTCCGATTGCGCCGATGCCGCTGCGCTCGACGAACTCCCGCGTTCCGAGGAAATCCGCCGCCGCGCTGAAATCCTCGGCGTATATCTCCGGGGAGACCGTGTTGCGCGGCTCTCCTTCGCTGTCGCCCCAGAATGACAGGTCGATGGCGAGCGTGACGAATCCGCGTTCGGCCATTTTGATCGCATAGAGGTTCGCAGCCTGCTCCTTGACGGCTCCCATCGGGTGGCCGACGATGATTGCGGGGCGTTTTTCGCCCGGTTTCATCTCCTTGGGCCGGAAGAGGTTGGCGCCGACCTTCATTTTGTACTGGTTCGGGAAGGATACCTTCTCTGCGGTTACCGCATCGCTTCGGTAGAAATTGTCCGCATCCGTTTGTGCGGAGGAGATGTTGTGCATCATAATAAGTGTTGTCGTTAAAATTAGAATCCGTTTCATATTTTTTTATCGGTGATTTCCACGTTGCAAAATTACTTGCCGAAACGCTTCGGACCGGTATCCGGATTACGGATGAAATTACCCGGATTACGGTTTTTGGAGCTGAAACGAATCTGCTGTCTGACAGACGGCTACCCCGATTACGGATAAAGTTACCCCGATTACTGTTTCGCGCCGACGCCCGCACCGCGTACGGGAAAAAGCGCTATCTTTGCGTATGGAAAAACCGAGCTGTATGGACGAAATTCTGAAGATCGATACGATCGACCGCTACAACAAACTCTTCGGATTCGAGACCCGCCACCCGCTGGTGGGCGTGGTCCGGTTCGACACGGCCGAAAGTCAGGGAAACTACCGGATGACGATGGGATTCTATTCGGTTTTCCTCAAGGAGACGCGGGGCTGCCGAATCAACTACGGGAAGACGGGGTATGATTTCGACGACCAGACCGTGGTCAGCATCGCTCCGGGACAGACCGTCGGCTATACCGATATCGAAGGGATTCCCACGAAGTCCGTCGGACTGCTGTTTCATCCCGACTTCATCCGCGGCACGTCGCTCGGACGGAAAATCAGGAAATACACCTTTTTCTCTTACGAAGCCAACGAAGCCCTGCACCTGTCGGAAGAGGAGCGGACGATCGTGCTCGACTGCCTGAAAAAGATCGAAATGGAGCTGCGGCACGCCATCGACAAGCATTCGAAGGGGCTTATCGCCACCAATATCGAGCTGCTGCTGGACTATTGCATGCGTTTTTACGAACGCCAGTTCGTGACGCGCGAAGACCTGAACCTCGATGCGCTGGCCCGTTTCGAACGACTGCTGGACGATTACCTCTCGGAGGGCGTCGCCGCGAGGGAGGGACTGCCGTCGGTGCGCTATTTCGCCGACAAGATATGCCTTTCGCCCAACTATTTCGGCGATCTGGTCAAAAAGGAGACCGGAAAATCGGCGCAGGAGTATATCCAGCTGAAGATGATCGACGCGGCGAAAGAGAGCCTGCTCGACCCGGACAAGACGATCGGGCAGGTGGCCGGCGAACTGGGATTCCAGTATCCGCAGCATTTCGTCCGCTTCTTCAGACGGTATGCCGGCTGCACGCCGAATCAGTATCGGACGCGGGGATAAGGGGCGGCATGCCCGACCGGCGGCTACCTGCCGATCCGGTAGGCCGAAGGCGTCATGCCCGTATGGCTCTTGAAGTATTTGCCGAAGAACGACTGGTTGGAAAAATTCAGGTAATAGGCGATCTCCTGAATGCTCATCGTGGAGTATTTCAGCAGGTTCTTGGCTTCGAGCACGACGTAGTCGTCGATCCACTCGACGGCCGTTCGGCCGCTGGTCTTGCGGATGAGCGTCGTCAGGTATTTGGGCGTCAGGTTCAGCTGTCCGGCATAGAAGCCCACCGATCGCTCCTGCGTGTAGTGTTTGCCCAGAATATTCATGAACTGGCTGAAATACTCGTCGTTGCGGCTGCGCGCCGAGATCTGCCGCTCTCCGCTCGTTTCGATGTGACGTCCGATGACGCGGCACACCTTGTAGGCCAGCGTCCGGATGATCGAACGTATGACCTCGGCGGAATAGACGTCCGCCGGCATCTCCGTACCCTCGGCGCCGAGTTCCTCGAACGACCGGGTGATTCCCGTCCACTCCTTTTCGTCGAGTTTGAGACAGGGCTGCTTCTCCACGTGCAGGAACAGCTGCGAGAGCAGCCTGATGTCTATGTTGATGCGCCTGATGAACTCCTCTTCGCAGATCACGGCGTGCAGCGCGATCTCCTCGGTCGATTCGGCTTGGATGATCGACCCCGGCAGGTGTACGAAGATCGAATTCTCCGTGAGCGTATGCCGCGTCAGGTTCGAGGTGAAGGTTCCCGAACCTTTGGAACAGAGCAGGATGACGAAGGCGTCGATGCGCGTCGGATAGCGGAACAGGTCGATGTCGATTTCGTCCTGCACGTTGACGCGCGACGCGATCAGACAGCCGTCGTAGCAGATGTCTCCGGGACGGCGGCCGCAGACGTCGATCAGCGTGGCGAGCGAAAAGCTCTGGATATCCTTTTCGTTCATTTTGTCGTGGATTTTTCGTACAAATATAACAATTTGCCGGTCGATATTCGCCGAAAGGTTCAAAATCGAACGAATCGACGAGTTTAGCCGACACGGCGGCCTTTTCTGCCGCTCCGCAAAAAGGGAACTTTGCATCGAAAAACTGTAAACCAATGAAACGAACGATTTTCTGGGCCTTGCTGCTCATTGCGGCGGGCTGTTCTTCTCCGAAAAACACCCGGACGGCCGATCCGCTGCGGGTGACGACGATCGTCGCCGCGCCGTCGGCCGGCTTCGGCGCGGCCGTGTACGTAGGTTCGGTCGAGGAGGAGGCTTCGGCATCCCTGAGTTTTCCCGTCGCCGGGACTGTCGCCCGCACGCTGGCCGACGAAGGACAGCGCGTGCGGAAAGGGCAGCTGCTGGCCGAACTCGATTCTACTTCGGCCCGGCAGACCTTCGACGCCGCGCGGGCGTCGCTGGAGCAGGCCGAAGACGCCTGCGGGCGTCTCCGCCAGCTGTACGAGGCCCAAAGTCTGCCCGAAATCAAATGGGTCGAAGCGCAGACCCGGCTCCGTCAGGCCGAGTCGCTTTTCGAAATCGCCAAGAAGAACCTGAGCGATTGCGCGCTGTACGCTCCGTTCGACGGTGTGGTCGGCGAGCGGCGGGCTTCGGCCGGCGAGACGGTGCTGCCGGGCGTTCCGGTGATGAAGCTGCTGCAAATCGGAACCGTCAAGGTGCGCTTCTCCGTCCCCGAACAGGAGATCGCCGCGATCGGCGCCGACAGCCGCATGCGGATAACCGTTCCGGCGCTCGGCGACCGCACGTTTCAGGCCGGAAAGATCGAAAAGGGTGCCGTGGCCAATCCTGCGGCGCACACCTACGACGTGCGGGCCGCGCTGGCCAACGCCGGGGGCGAGCTGCTGCCGGGCATGGTCTGCCGCGTGGAGGTTTCGCCTGCGGGTGCCGCCGAGCAGATCGCGCTTCCGGTGCGCGCCGTACAGCAGGCGGGCGACGGAAGCCGTTTCGTATGGACCGTGCGCGGCGACTCGGCCGTGCGTACGGCCGTGACGACGGGCCGTCTGGTGAACAACGCTGTCGTGCTGGAGGACGGCGTCCGGAGCGGCGACCGGATCGTGGTGGACGGCATGCAGAAGATCGGCGAAGGCAGTAAAGTCGTGTGGTGATGGGACGCTCTGCCAATATCATATCGTGGTCGATGCGCAACTTCCGCATCACCTTCCTGCTCGTGGGCTGCCTGTTCGTTTTCGGCATCTACGGACTGGTTCACATTCCCAAGCAGGAGTTTCCCGAATATACGATCCGTCAGGGCGTTGTGGTGGGCGTTTATCCGGGCGCCACGAGCGAAGAGGTCGAAGAACAGCTGGCCAAGCCGCTCGAACAGTTCCTGATGACCTACAAGGAGGTGAAGCGTTCGAAGACCACCTCCACCTCGCAGAACGGCATGTGTTACGTGATGGTCGAGCTGAACGACGACGTGAACGACAAGGACGAAGTGTGGTCGAAGATCAAGCACGGCCTTGCGGCGTTCAAGATGCAGCTTCCCGCGGGCGTCGCGGCGCTCGTGACGAACGACGACTTCGGCGACACCTCGGCCCTGCTGATCACCCTCGAATCGGACACGCGGTCGTACCGCGAACTGAAAGGGTACATGGACGACCTGAGCGACCGTCTGCGCCGCATCGAGTCGGTCTCGAACCTGCGGCCTTACGGCGTTCAGCAGGAGCAGATCTCGGTATATGCCGATCACGACCGGCTGGCGGCCTACGGCATCGGCGAGAAGGTGCTCTCCGCGGCGCTGGCTTCGCAGGGGCTGACCCCGGCGGGCGGCTCGGTGAGCAACGGCGAAACCGAAACGCCGATCCATATCGCGCCGTCGCTGGCCGGGGAGCGCGAGGTCGCGGAGCAGATCGTCTGGAGCGACCCCGAAGGCCACGTCCTGCGTGTGAAGGACGTTGCGCGCGTCGTGCGCGAATACGACGATCCGGACAGCTATATCCGCAACAACGGCCACCGCTGCGTGCTCCTCTCGATGGAGATGCGCGGGGGATACAATATCGTGGAGTACGGCCGCGAAGTGGACGAGGTGCTGCACGCTTTCATGGAGGAGCTTCCGTCCGACGTCGCGGTGCAGCGCATCGCCGATCAGGCCAAGGTCGTCGGCGACTCCGTGCACTCGTTCCTGCGCGACCTGTTCGTGGCCATGGCCATCATCATTCTGGTCATGATGCTGCTCTTCCCGCTGCGGTCGGCCGTCGTGGCGGCCGTCACGATTCCGCTCTCCACCTTCATCTCGGTGGGCGTCATGTATTTGTGCGGCATTCCGCTCAATACGGTGACCCTTGCGGCGCTGGTCGTCGTGCTGGGCATGATCGTCGATAATTCGATCGTGGTGATCGACGGCTACCTCGACTACATCGGACGCGGCCACTCGCGCTGGTATGCGGCCGTCGAGAGCGCAAGGGAGTTTTTCCCGTCGCTGCTGCTGGCGACGATCTGCATCTGCATGATTTTCTACCCGATTCTGTTCACCATGACGGGCATGATGCGCGACTTCCTGACCTATTTCCCGTGGACGATCACCATCAACCTGATGGTTTCGCTGCTGCTGGCCGTGCTGGTGATTCCGTTCCTCGAAATCGTGATCATTCCGGCGGTTCAGCCCCGCAAGGAGGGGCGTAAGAGCGTTACCGACCGTGTCCACGACGTTTACCGGCGGGTGCTGGCGTGGACCTTCCGTCACGGGTGGCTGACGATTTCGCTGGGCCTTGCCTCGGTGGCCGTTTCGCTGGTGCTGGCCACGCAGCTGAAACTCCGCATGGTGCCCTTCGCCGACCGCGACCAGTTCGCCGTGGAGATCTACCTGCGGCCCGACACCCCGCTGGAACGGACCGGAGCCGTCGCCGATTCGGTTTACCGGATGCTGCGGGCCGACGGGCGGGTGAAGTCCGTCACTTCGTTCGTGGGTTGTTCGTCGCCGCGTTTCCAGATGAGCTACGCTCCGCAGATCGCGGGTAAGAACTATGCCCAGTTCATCGTCAATACCACCTCGATCGACGATACCGAGGATATCCTCGACCGATATGCCGACGCATGGGCCGACCGTTTCCCCGAAGCCTACGTCAAATTCAAACAGCTCGACTACCAGAACGTGCCGTCGCTCGAATTCCGCTTCTACGGCAGCGACATCGACTCGCTGCGCGCCGCGGGCGACCGGCTGATGGACCGTATGCGGCGGATGCCCGAACTGATGTGGGTGCACTCCGATTATGAGGATCCCCGTGCGGTCGTCGATGTGCGGCTCGACCCCGTCACTGCGCCGCAGCTGGGTGTCACCCGGACGCTGGCGGCCGTCAATCTGGCCCTCGCCGCCGGAGACGTGCCCGTAGGGGCCGTCTGGGAGGGCGATTACAAACTGCCCGTCGTTCTCAAAAACGACGTGCGCCGGGGCGAACGCTCGCTCTCCGACGTCGGGGACACCTATGTCTCTTCGCCCGTGCCCGGCGTCAGCGTACCCCTGCGGCAGATCGCCGACGTCGGGCCGGCGTGGAGCGAGAGCAAAATCGTGCACCGCAACGGCATGCGCTGCCTGACGGTCACCGCCGACCTCAAACGCGGCGCCAACGCCATGCGTGTCAATTCGCGCATAAGCGAGCTGATCGACAAGGAGCTGACGCTTCCGGCCGGCATTGCGACCGAGCTGGGCGGAGCCTACGAATTCGACTGGGAGACGATTCCCCCGATCGCGTCGGGACTGACCATTTCGCTGGTCATCATCTTCTTCTTCATTCTGGTCAACTTCCGCAAGTTCGGCATTACGCTGGTGGTCATGGCTTCGATGTCGCTCTGTCTGTTCGGGGCGGTGGTGGGGCTGCGGATCGCCGACTTCACCATCGGACTGACCTCGGTGCTGGGCTTCATCACCCTGCTGGGCATGATCGTCCGCAACGTGATTCTGATGTACCAGCATGCCGAAGACAAACGCAAGGTATGCCACTGGTCGGGGCGTCTGGCGGCCTACGACGCCGGCAAGCGGCGTATGGTGCCGATCTTCCTCACCACCGCCACCACCGCCGTGGGCGTCGTGCCGATGATGCTGGGCGGAAGCACCTTCTGGGCGCCCGTGGGCATTACGATCTTTGCCGGAGGCATCGGTTCGCTGATCCTCGTCGTTACGATACTTCCGGTGCTCTATTCCAAAATCTACAAGTGATGAAAAAAGCCGTAGTATTTCTGTTCTTATGCGTTGCGGCGGCTCCTGCCGCGGCTCAGACGCTTTCGCTCGAAGAGTGCCGCGCCGCCGCCGTCGAACACAACCGCACGCTCCGCAACAGCAGGCTGGACCTTGACGCCGCGTCGCAGACGCACCGCGAAGCGTTCACCAATTACTTTCCGCAGATTTCCGCATCGGGCGGCCTCTTTCAGGCGCAGCACGGACTGGTGCAGGCCGATTTCGCCGTTCCGCAGATGGGGACGCTGCCTGTTTCGATGGTCAAGCGCGGCATCATCGGCTCCGTCACGGCCGTTCAGCCCCTGTTCGCCGGACTGAAGATCGTCACCGGCAACAAGCTCGCCCGGCTGGGCGAGGAGGTCGGACGGTTGCAGCTGCAGCAGACCGAAGCCGAGGTGCGCGAGCGGACCGATGCCTGTTTCTGGCAGGTCGTGTCGCTCCGCGACAACCTTTCGACCCTCGATGCCGTGGAGCGGCAGCTGGCCGAGATACGCCGTCAGGTCGAACTCTCGGTGAAGGCCGGGCTGGTGACCAACAACGACCTGCTGCGCGTGGAGCTGCGGCAGCAGGAGATCGCGTCGAACCGCCTGAAGGTCGAAAACGGACTGAAGGTGTCGAAAATGCTGCTGGCCCAGCATATCGGCGTTGATTGGCGCGGATTCGACGTGGCGAATGCCGCGTTCGGCGAACCGGAGGCTCCCGCCGCCTACTATGTTCCGGTCGAGGAGGCGCTCGACCGCAGGGCCGAATACCTGCTTGCGGAGAAGAACGTCGAAGCCCGGAAGTATGAGAAACGCATGGAGCGCGGCAAACGTCTGCCGACGGTAGGCATAGGCGCGGGGTATCTCTACTACAATGTGACGGACAAGAGCGTGGACGACGGAATGGTCTTCGCGCAGGTGTCGGTGCCTGTTTCGGAGTGGTGGGGCGGCGCCCATGCGCTGAAAAAGGCCCGCATCAGGGAGCAGCAGGCCGAAAACGACCGACTGCAGGCGCGGGAGATGCTTGCCGTGGAGATCGAACGGACGTGGAGCGAAGTGCAGGAGTCCTATGCGCAGATCCTGCTCATGCGGCGTTCGGTGGAGTCCTCGGCCGAGAATCTGCGTCAGAACCGGAACTTTTACAAGGCGGGAACCGCGCCGCTCACCGACCTGCTCGACGCCGAGACGCTTTACACGCAGAGCCGCAACGACCTCACTTCGGCCTGCGCCTCCTACCGCACGGCGCTTGCCAAGTATATGCGCGTGACGGGGCGGTAATCTGCATTCCGGCGGCCGGTTTCCGGCTTCTGTGACGCCCGGTATACGGGGTTGTGCGGCCTTGCGCCGCGCGACCCTTTTTTCATGGCGTACGGAGTGCAATCCGGATGCGGAAAGGCGGCGACGATCGGCGCGGGGAGCTTTCCGGCTGTTGCGGTTCCATGAATAAATCGCTAAAAGCCCGTACGGCGGACGAATTAGGAGGAGTTGGGTAAATGCTTTGTCCTGAGTGCTTTATCGGCTGTGTCTCGCGGGCGCTTTTTGCGGCGGCGGTTTCTCCGCGGCCGGGAGAGGGCTTGCTTTTAAATATAATTTTCTATTTTTGCGATCGTGGAAATATATCCCGACCGCTGTCTCGCATCCGGAAAATCCGAATAAAATCGATGAATATTTCAGGGGATAAGAATCTTTCCGCGAAAATCAAAAACAGGCGATGAGCGATTTAGACAAACAATTGATGAATGCAGACTCTTTCGACGAGCTGTATCTGGCGTATTATCCGGCCATGCTGTCGTATGCCCGGATGTTTCTCCGGGATCAGTGGGCCGAAGACGTGGTGCAGGACGTGTTTTTCAATATCTGGAAAAACCGCCACCGGATTTCCACGGACGATCCGTTGTACAAGTACCTGCTGAAGGCTGTCTACAACCGGGCGATCAACTACATCTGGAAGCACAAGCGCGACACGGAGTACCGCTCGTGGTACGGTTCGCAGATCGACCGGATGGTGTTCGATTATTACGATCCGGACAAGAATCCGATCCTTGCCAAAATCTATGACAACGACATCCGGCAGCAGCTGCGGCAGGCGGTGGACGAGCTGCCCGACAAGCGGCGGGAGATTTTCCGCATGCGCTTTTTCGAGAACATGTCGAACAAGGAGATCGGCGAGCGGCTGGGGCTGACGGTCAGCACGGTCGAGAATCATATGTATCTGGCGCTGAAGAATCTGCGCGACAAACTGCTCTGACTTCCGGTCGGGCGTAAGCCGGATCGGGTCTTTTTCTGCAAAATTTTTTCGCATTCGGATTAGGGGGTGGGTTGCCCAGCTTTGTATTATTGGTAGAGAGCAAGATGCTGACTGCCGTTATACGGAGCGACCAAGGCCGGAGCGCATGTATAACCGAAGTCTAATCTTAAACCAATATTATTTTGAAAAACGAACTTATTTATAAGTATTTGGAGGGAAACGCGACTCCGGCCGAAGAACAGGACGTTCTGAGCTGGATTTCCGAGTCCGAAGCCAACAAAGCCGAGTTTTGCGAAATCCGGGCTTTGTGGAGCGTGCGCGACCGGAATTCCGTCGAGAACGATCCGCAGCGGATCCTCAAATCGCTCAAGGCGCTGCACGCCCGCATCGACGCGGATGCGTCGCCGCACCGCTCCAAGCGTGCGCGGATCATACGCTGGGCGGGTTGGAGCGCCGCCGCCATGCTGGGCGTGGCGCTCGTCGTGGGCGGCTACCTCGTCGGCCACGACATGCACAAGGCGGCCATGGAATCGTACTATACGTTCACCAATACCGGCCGCAAACCCGAATCCCTCCGGCTGCTGGACGGAACGCAGGTCTGGCTGGCGCAGGGATCGACCCTGAGCTACGGCAAGACGTTCAGTCCGCACGACCGCACGGTGAAACTCGACGGAGAGGCCTTTTTCGACGTGGCTTCCGACAGGGATCATCCGTTTTTCGTGAAGACCAATACGGTGGTGGTCAAGGTCGTCGGCACTTCGTTCAACGTCAAGATGTATAAGGATACGGACGATACGGAGGTCGTGCTCGAACGCGGCGTGGTCAAACTCCAGTTCGGCGACAACGACAATATGATTACCATGCAGCCGGGACAGAAGATCTACTATTCGTCCGCTTCGCACGACATCTCCATCTCCGAGGTCAACGTGGAGTATCTGATGCTGCTCAAGTACGGCATGATCTCGATGTCCGATGTCCGTGTGGCCGAGATCATCCGCAAGGTGGAGGAGATCTACAGCGTCGATATAGAGACCGTCGCGCCTCTCGACGACGACCGGCTGTATAACTTCAACTTCCTGAAGTCCAATACGCTCGATGACGTGCTGGACATCATCGAGAAGATGTCGGGCGTGAAATGCCGTCCCGCTCCGGCGGCCGGCGCGGAATAGAAACAAGAAACGACTTAAACCGAATAGCTGAATAGAAACCTAAATTTTCAACTGCCTATGAACTAAACCCTGATTCCATTCATCCGAATCATGTTGGCACATCCGGGCCCGGTGCTGCTGCTTTCCTCGATCAGTTTAAAACTTTACAGTCCTAATCATGAAGAAAAATTTATCTGTTTTTCGGACGGGATGCTGTATGTTGATGCTGTTGCTGTGCAACGTCTTTACGTTGTCGGCGGCTGAAGAGCTGTATGCACAACACTACAATGTCACCCTGTCCCTGCGAAATGCAACCGTCAAGGAAGCGGTCGATGCGGTGACCCGGCAAACCGGAATTGCATTTTCGTACGAATCGTCGGTCGGCGTCATGCCGCTCGGCAATGTGGAAATCCGTGTGGACGGCGGCGCTGTCGATGCCGTTCTCGGTCCGCTGTTCGCCGACAAAGGCATCGCGTGGCAGGTCGTCGACGGCGTCGTGATCCTGACCCGGCAAAACTCCCCCCCCCAATCGGATTCCGGTCGTAGGCTGACCGTCAGGGGCCGGATAACCGCCGGCGCCGGCGAGTCGATCGTCGGTGCGACGGTCATGGTCAAAGGCACCCAGACGGGCGTTTCGTCCGACGTGGAGGGCAATTACGAAATCGTCGTTCCCGGTCCGGGTTCGGTGCTGGTATTCAATTATCTGGGCTATCAGCCTCAGGAGATCGCGGTCGGCAACCGGACGCAGATCGACGTGCGGCTCGCCGAGGACAACAACGTGCTGGACGACGTGGTGGTCATCGGTTACGGCACCCAGTCGCGCCGCACGCTGACCAGCGCCGTCTCGAAGGTGAGCGGCGCCGATCTGGAAGGCGTTCCGGTCAATTCGATCGGCGATGCCCTGAAAGGCAAGGTTCCGGGCGTACGCATCTCGACGGCCAACAACCAGCCGGGCAGCGATCCGGTGTTCCTGATCCGCGGCGGTTCGTCAATCAACCAGTCCAATGCGCCGATCATCATCGTGGACGGCGTTCGCCGCGAGATGACCGGACTCAATACGAACGACATCGAGTCGATCGAGATCCTGAAGGACGCCGCTTCGGCGGGTATTTACGGAGCCAGCGCGTCGAACGGCGTGATTCTGGTGACCACCAAGAAGGGTAACCGCGCCAAGGGGCCCCAGATTACGTTCGAGGCGCAGGCCGCATGGACCTCGCCCGCGACGAAATTCGACCTGATGGACGCCCGCGACTATGTCGTCACCATGCGCCGCGCGCTGAACGACTGCCCCGGATATACCTACGGACAGCAGGTGCTCACGGGCGCCAACTCGGCCGGTATCGGCAACGGCGATTCGTCGATCTGGACGACCCGCTACCTGCAGGAGGGCGAAAGCGTGCCCCGCGGCTGGAGTTCGGTGGTCGATCCGGTCGATCCGTCGAAGATCATCGTTTTTCAGGATAACGACCAGCAGAGCCAGTGGTTCGACGACTCCTACTGGATGCAGTACTACGTCGGCGTGAACGGCGGCAGCGACAAGGTGACCTACGCCGCTTCGGCCAGCTACATGAAAGACGGCGGCATCGGCATCAATACCGATTTCTCCCGTTTTACGTTCCACGGCAACACCTCCTTCAAGATCACCAAGAGCCTTACGGCCGGTACGACCTTCGACTACTCGGAGACCAGCGGCAACGAGATCCCTTCGAGCGGCATCGGCAACTACTGGACGATTCTGGGCCGCGGCATGTTCATGCCCGCCACCCACCGCGACTACCTCGAAGACGGCCAGCCCGGTCAGGGCACCAACAGTACGACCATCTCGGCGGCATGGTTCGACCGCTACTATACCAACAACTATGTGACCCGCCGCTCCACGGCCAACTTCAACCTCAAGTGGGACATTGTCGACGGCCTGTCGGCTTTCGCCCAGATCGCCAACCACAACTCCTACAAGAACAGCTACCAGTATCTGGCCGGCAACGCCATCAGCCAGACCCGCCAGACCTACGAAGGGTGGTCGCAGACCAACCGTCTGAGTTTTCAGGCGCACGTCGATTACAACAAATCCTTCGGCGACCACAATCTCAGCGCCATGGCCGGATACGACTTCCTCAAGCGCAAGATCAACGGCATGTCGATGACCGTGCAGGGCGCCGAGTCCGACAAGACCCCGACGCTGGGGGCGGGCACCACGCCTACCGCATGGACCGACACCCAGACGCCGTGGTGCCAGATCTCCTATTTCGGACGTCTGAACTACAACTACAAGGAGAAATACATGCTGGGCTTCACCATGCGCGCCGACGGTTCGTCGCTCTTCGCCAAGGATAACCGCTGGGGCTATTTCCCCGCTGTTTCGGCCGGCTGGGTCGTTTCCGAGGAGAAGTTCTGGAACGTCGAGAAGTTCAACCAGCTGAAACTCCGCCTGAGCTACGGTCTGACGGGTAACAACAACGTCGATTATTACGACACGCTCGGTGCCTACAGCGTGACGGGCATCTATGCCGGTTCGGGCGCTACGCTCGCTTCGACGCTGCCCAACCTCGGCCTGACGTGGGAGAAGACCAAGCAGTTCGACATCGGTCTCGACATGGCGTTCTTCAACAACCGCCTGCGCGTGGCCGCCGACTATTACAGCAAGAAGTCGGAAGACCTGCTCTTCGACGTCTCGCTGCCCGATACGTCGGGATACGGCTCGGCCATGCAGAACGTCGGTTCGATCCGCTTCTACGGTCTCGAATTCGAAATTTCGTCGGTGAACGTCAGCACCAAGAACTTCAGCTGGACGACCGACTTCACCTACTCGTTCAACGCCAACAAGGTGCTGTCGCTGCCCGACGAGTATTACTATAAGGATATCGACGGCAAAGACGCATGGCGCATCGGCGGCTATACGATGTCCGAGTCGGGCTACCGCTTCGGCGGCACGGCCGTCGGCGAGCCGCTGGGACGCATCTACGGCTACAAGACCTCCCATATCATCGAATCCGAGGCGCAGGCCGACGCCGCGCTTTACGACTCCAACTCGCACGGCTACCGCCGTTCGGACGGCCTGTCGATCGCCGGACGCAAGGACGTGGGCGACTACGAGTGGAAAAACCGCGCGGGGTCGGCGCTTACGGCCGACGGCCGCGAGCAGATCAACGGCGAGGACATGTTCCTGCTGGGCAATGTCGTGCCCCATTCGACGGGCGGTATGAACAATACCTTCAAATTCAAGAACCTGACCCTTTCGGTCTACCTCGACTATGCGCTGGGACATTCGATCTACAACTACCAGTATACGCGCTGCTTCCAGACCTCGATGGGCAACTGCAACTGGAATCTGGTCTACGACGCCCTGAATACATGGCAGAAGCCCGGCGACGACACCAAGTTCGCCCGCCTGACTCCCAACGACGCCGACGGCGGCAACCGCAACTACTCGCGCATTTCGAATATCAACGTGCAGAAGGCCGATTACCTCTGCCTGCGCGACGTGACGCTCTCCTACGATCTCCCGCTGCGCTGGATCCGCAAGGTCGGTCTGGGCCGTCTGACCGTTTCCGTGTCGGGCAACACGCTCTGCTACTGGACCGGCGTCAAGGGTATTTCGCCCGAATCCGCCTCGGTCGGCAGCTCGACGGGCATGTACAGCGTTACCAGTTCGAGCGCCACTTCGTTCAACAACTATCCTCCGACGCGCAAGGTGCTCTTCGGCCTCAAGGCGACCTTCTGAGAATGCGGATGATTCGGTGATCTAAAAACAAGAATGCTATGAAAATATATGGAATAATCCTTTCTGTTCTGGGGGCCGCCTCGGTTGCGCTGAGCACTTCCTGTCACGGGGAACTCGACGTCACGCAGTCCGACAAGCTCAACACCACCAACATGTGGACCAGCGAGAGCGACGCCCTCACCGCCACTACCGGCATCTACTACCGCCTGCGGCAGGCGTTCGCCCAAAGCAAGGCCAATCCTTTCTTCTGGGGCGAACTGCGCGTCGGCCCGGCCATGTGGGGCAAGGGCACCGGCCGCTCGCTGTGCGACAACGACATGCTGGACGTCATGCTCAACACCCTCAGCGCCTCCGATGCCTCGACCGACTGGAGCTATCTTTACACCACCATCGACCAGTGCAATCAGGTGCTCAAATACGCTCCCGGAATCGGCATGTCCGAGGACAATATGAACTACTGTCTGGGCAACGCCCGTTTCATCCGGGCGTACTGCTACTTCTGGATCGCCCGCGTGTGGGGCGACGCTCCGGTGATTACGACTCCGACCGAGGGAACCGGCGAGGCGATCTATCCCTCGCGCCATCCGGTCGCCGAGGTCTATGCCCGGATCGAAGACGACCTGAACGCTGCGGCGGGGTATATCAGGACCAATGCGAAGGGCTGCTACTATGCGACGGCCGACAACGTCAATCTGCTCCGTGCCGACTTCGCGCTCTGGATGTATGCGGCGGGCGGCGGCGACGGCTACCTGACCATGGCCGAGACGGCTTTGGGCGCGGTGCAGTCGGCCGGCCTGCTCGACCGGTTCGCCGACGTGTTCAGCATCTCGAACAAGAAGAACAGGGAGATCGCTTTCGCCCTGCATCTGGAGAACGGCGAGTATACGTCGGGCAGCTACTTCTCCTACTTCATCTGGGGCAGCACCCAGATCAAGGCCGAGTACCGCAACGCTCCCGACGGGGTGCCCGTCAGTTCGAACCAGTGGTTCCTCTACTCGGACGACTTCATCGGGTTCCTCAAGCGGAGCAAGGAGCTGGGCGACCAGCGGACCGATGTGACCTACATGGAGCGCACGGGCGTCAGCGATATGTACGAAGTCATCCAGTGGCCCAACAAGCTCATCGGCAATATCTCTACGGGCACGATGGTCTGGGAGCAGGATTTCATCCTCTACCGCTATGCGCAGTATTACACCATGCTGGCCGAACTGCGCTACCACCGGAAGGACTATTCGGGAGCGCTCACGGCCCTCAATACGCTGGCGCAGCGCGCCTACGGCAAAGCGAATTTCTATACCGACTCCTCGGCCGCGGCCGTCCGGCAGGCGCTCGTGGACGAGAACCTCAAGGAGTTCGCCGAAGAGGGCAACGTCTATTTCACGCTGATCCGTCTGGGGGCGATCCATGATTACAACCCCTACCGCTATGTGGACGGGCTGGGACAGTGCGGCATCGACACGTCGCGCCCCAACCAGCTGCTGATGCCCGTGTCGAAGAAGGCGATGAACAAGAACAACAAGATCACGCAGACACAGGGCTGGTCGTAACGGTGTATTGTTTAATGAAAAAAGCTGACTCAGAATGAAAACATTACGAATGCTATATACGGCGGCGCTGCTTTCCGCAGCCATGCTGCTTGCGGGCTGTTATTCGACCGATACCGACGACGACCTGCTTTCGACGGCGACGCTCATCAGCATCTATCCCTCGACGGTCTCGGTCGGCAGCGCCGCCGCGACCCAGAATGTGGTCGTCACGCTCGCCCCGAAGTCGAAGCGGAATCTGGACTGGTCTTGTTCGGTCCAGTCCGCATGGGTGACCGCGGTCCGGGAAAAGGTCCCCGGCGAAAGCACGGGAACCGTTTATGAGGACGCCGTTGTCCTCGCCTTCCTCGAAAATACGGCTTACAAACGTCAGACGACGCTTACGATCACGGCCTCCGACGGCACTGTGCTGGAAGTCCCGGTCGTGCAGAAGGGCATCTATGCCGACGCCTATGTGAAGGCCGCGCCCGAATCGCTGACCTTCATGGCTGAGAATCCGCAGCCCGCTGCCGTTGCGATCGACACCAATATGGACACCTTTGCGGCCGTGTCCGATTCCGACTGGTGTACGGTCGTCGATAACGGCGACGGCACGATAACGGTGACCTGCACCGAATACGGCGACAATACGGCGGACCGCACGGCCGAAATCACTGTCACGGCCGGCACGCCCGACACGAGCGAAGCCCGGACGGTCATTCCCGTCACCCAGCTGCGCAAGGACGTCTACTGCTACC
Source organism: Alistipes sp. DJF_B185 (assembly GCF_964250025.1). NCBI lineage: Bacteria > Pseudomonadati > Bacteroidota > Bacteroidia > Bacteroidales > Rikenellaceae > Alistipes > Alistipes sp. DJF_B185. The sequence continues at coordinate 55,225 of NZ_CAXUDY010000006.1, read as the reverse complement.
TCTACGGCAGCGGCGTGCCCAAGTACCCGACCCGCGAGAAGTGGGGTCAGATGACCAAACTTTCCGACCGGGTGTATGTGGACAGCGTCTATGTCAAGAACGGACGTTTCTCGGTTTACACGACCGAAGGCGATACCTACCACCTCGACGGCGCCGGCAATCTCTCGGCGGCCGAAACCGATCTGACGGTCGATGTGGCCGGACTGCGGATCGTTACGCTCAACCTGAACGAGAAGACCTATTCGATCGAGCGCATCACGACTCCCAACTGTCTGCCCGACAGCGAAGTGGCGAAATACGCGACCTCGACCTACACGGCCAACGGCCGCACCAAGGTCTGGATGCGCGCGGGTCTCGACTGGAACGGCGGCGAGAATATCGGCGGCATCAAGCTCGGCAGCCGCATGGTCTCCGATGCGAACAACGTCGGCGGCTATACGTCGAACGTCAGCAGCTACGAGACGGTCCGTGTGAGCGATTACGACGAAGTCGAGAGCGGCGGCAAGGCGCAGGGCGAAGTGGAGATGTCCGCCAAATACGGCCGCATCTATACGCTGACCGAGTTCCTGACGGGCACCCCGAAGGCCGCCGTTGAGCTGGCGCGCCTGCTTACGGACTGGCCTGCGGAGTACCGTCCCGGCAGTACGTTCGTCGATGCCGTCGGCAACGATATCCCCGTGAGCAGCGTGAAGTCGCTTGCCTCTGCCGATTTCGAGAATACGCCGAGTCTTTCGATGCAGATTCAGGGCATCTGTCCCTACGGCTGGCATGTAGCCAACGTGCAGGACTTCTACGACATGCTCTGTGCCGCGGCCGCAGCCAAGGGCGTGACGCCGAATCCGCTCAGCGCCATGATCGGAAAGTGGAGCGTGCCCGATGTGCTGCGTTCGGCCGAAGGGTGGAGTGCGGCGCCGACGCGCCACGCGGCCGCCGATGCGTTCGGATTCGACTTCTTCCCGCAGGGCCGCCGGCTGTTCAAGTCCGGGTATCAGTATTATGCTTCCCGCGGCGAGATGTTCATCTGCCATCCGGGCGGTTTGAGCAGCGGCGTCTACCAGTGCTGGCGTATCAATGCGCTGACCAACAATGCCGCGGACCTGACCGTCAGCACTACTTATAATATCGGCGACTGCTCGGCGTCGTTCCGCTGCGTCAAGAATTACGAGAATTTTTAAGGACCGACCGGCTGCGGGGCATACCCGCCCTGCGGCCGGATCTTAACAACGAATCTGAATTATGAAAGTACTGAAACTGCTCCTGCTGTTTGCGATGGGCGCTTCCCTTTCGCTGGCAGGCTGCGACGACGATTACCTGTACCCGGTCGAATATCCCGTGTACGATCCCGACGGCGGTTCGGATAACGGCGGCGGCGATGAAATTCCCGTTCCCGAAAAGGTGAACAACAAGGTCGTCGCCCACCGCGGCGGCTCGGCCGAGGCCGGGACCGCCAAATATCCCGACAACTCGATCGCTTCGCTCAGTTACGCCATCAGTCTGGGGTGTTACGCCTCGGAGTGCGATATTTACTGGACTGCCGACAACAACGTCGTCGTCGCGCATGCCGCCAACGGCTGTTATGTGAACAACCTCAAGCCGTGGGAACACACGCTCGACGAACTGCGTGCCGCGGGCAAGCTCTCCAACGGCGAGCTGCTGCCGACGTTGGAGGAGTTTATCGACGTGGCGCTCCATGCCGGAACGACGCGGCTCTGGCTCGACGTGAAACGGATCGAGGTGGGCGGTGCGACCTCCAATACGGCCGAGTCGGTCAAGGCCTGCTCGCGGGCCTGCGAGATCATCAGGGAGAAGAAGGCCCAGCATTTCTGCGAGTTCATCGTTTCGGGCAATGCCGCGATCTGGGCGGGATGTTATTCCGCGGCCCAGCTGGCCGGCATCGAGGTCGGCTGGATGAGCTACTCGGCGCCTTCGGCCTATAAGTCCTATCTCGATCCGTGGGCGAACCTCGACTACTCGAACTTCTTTGCCGGCGGTGCCGAAGTTTCGAATCCGAAGTACCCGCTGCAGAGCTACCTCGACGCCGGTGTCGCGCTGAGCGTCTACAATGCCGATACGGACCCCGAAATGACCTACGTCCTGAAATATTACCCCAAGATGAAGGCCGTATGTACGAACTATCCCGCCAAACTGCTCGGCAGAATCGGGTCGGAGGGGCTGTAGTGCGTCGCACCCGAATTTTTACGGGAATCTTTATGACAGAAAGTGAGCCGGACGGTCCGGCTCACTTTCCGTTTTGCGCCCGTTCCGGAAGCCGCCGCGCGGAGAGTTTCTATGGTAGGATCTGAGATTTCCCGGACCGCGGATTTTCCGGACTGCGGAATAAAATAATTTAGAAAGTTTGTAATGCCGGGCATTTGTTTTAATTTTGTTCAATCCAAAATTACGACGATGCAACCTCGGAACTTTCTTTTCTCCTTCGGATTCTTGTGGACCGTGCTGGCGTGCACTCTCTTGCCGGGGTGTGCCGACCGCCCGGAGTATTCGCTGCAGACCGAGGCGGCATTGGAACGGCTCGACGCGGAACTCGCCAACAAGCCCCGCTACCAGCAGTGGCGGCAGGAGCAGGCCGACGCGCTGCGCAGCCGGATCGACGACGGCCTGCCGCCCTTGGAGCGTGCCGAATGGCTCTTTGCCGTCGCCCAGATTTACGTGACTTTCCACCTCGATTCGTCGGCCTATTATGTCGAACGGCTCTACCGGCTGGCCGAGCGGACCGGGTCGCGGCACGTGCGCCGCTTCGCCCTGCTGGGCGACATTGACGTCTGGCTGGGACGGGGGCAGGTCAGTCTGGCCGAGGAGCTTTTCCGGAAGATCGATACGGCCGGCATGACGCCCGGCGAATACAGGGCTTGGCATTCGCGCTACAGTTCGGTGGCTTCGCGCCGCTACGACGAAGCCGCGGATTCCCTTCAGAAGAGGGCGTGGGGCGATACGCTTTCCCATATCAGGAAGCTCTCGGTGCCGGGTTGCAGCGACCAGACCCGTATGCGCATGGCCGCCGCGCGGCTCAGCGAAACGGGTCGCTACGACGAGGCTCTGCAGCTGCTCGAACCGCTGACGGCCAAAAACCTGAGCCACCAGAATTTCGCCCTCGTCTACTATTCGATGGCGCATATCGCCAAGGGGCAGGGCGACGAGGACCGGATGCTCTATTATCTGGCCGAGTCCTCCATATCCGACCTGCGCGCCGGCACCCGCTCCTATTCGTCGCTGTACGATCTGGCCCTCGAACTTTTCGACCGCAAGGATTACGACCGGGCGACGGCCTACATGGGTTCGACCTTCGACGACGCGATCCGCTGCAAATCGGTGACGCGGATTCCCAACTCCTCTTCGGCGGTGGTGAAGATCAACGAGGCCGTGATTTCGAATATCGCCCAGCAGCAGAAGCTGATGTCCCGCACGATCTGGCTGGCCGGGATTTTCCTGATCGTGCTGATCGCGATCCTGTGGTTCGTCCTTTGGCAGCACCGCCGTCTGCAAGGCAGTCACGAACAGCTGATCCGGATGAGCGACCTGCTGCGCGAGAAGCACGACGAACTGCTGAAAAAGAACGACCATATCCGCGACATCAACAACGCGCTGGTCGATTCCAACCGCATCAAGGACCGCTACGTCTGCCATTATATCGACCTTTCGGTCCATTATATCAAGCAGATAGACGCCTTCCGCCGCGAAGTGTGCCGCATCGCCAAGACCAAGGGCGCCGACGAAGTCGTGCGGCGTCTCAATTCGTCGCAGGTGATCGACGGCGAGTACCAGAAATTCTACCAGTCGTTCGACAGCTCCTTTCTGGATATCTTCCCCAACTTTATCGGGCAGGTCAACGAGCTGCTGCAACCGGAGTTCCGGTTTACGCCGCGCTCCGATTCGTCGCTGACTACCGAGCTGCGCATTCTGGCCGCCATCCGGCTGGGGATTACCGACAGCGGGCATATCGCCTCGCTGCTCAACTGCGCCTCGGCGACGGTCTATACCTACCGCACCAAGCTGCGCAATGCGGCTCTCGACCGCGATAATTTCGAGGAACAGGTCTCGAAAACAGGGTTGTGACATGTCCGGAGTCTATATAATCCAGGGTTTGGGCGTGTTTTTTATTTTTCTGGAAATCAGTTGTATATAGACCTATATAGTTCTATATAGTTCGATATGTACGCTGGAAAATTCATAAAATAAAGGTAACTTTGTCTTGACCGTCCGACGCAGGCCCTAAACGTGTCTGTCCTCCGGACGGCGCCCTTCGCCGCGGCCTGCCGCCGGGCGCGGGACGATGCCGGAGCCGACCCCTCCGGATGAAGGCCGACACCAATATATAAAAGAACCGATAAACCTTAAACTTATGTTATCTCGATCCAATCTTTGCAGCGGACTCGCCCGGACGTGCGGTTTCGCGCTGCTGCTTGCGACGGGCGTTTCGTGCGCGTCGCCCCAGAATGTGCTCACCGAAGCCGAGGCCGCCGACGGCTGGGAGCTGCTGTTCGACGGCAAGACGCTCGACCAGTGGAAAGATTACAACGGCGATTCGCTCACGCAGCCGTGGCACGTCGTGGACGGCTGCATTCAGGCCAACGGCGACGGCAGCGACCTTTCGGGCTACATCGTCACCAAGAAACAGTACGAAAACTTCATCCTCGACTGGGACTGGAAACTCTCCTACGGCGGCAACAGCGGCATGCTCTACCACGTGCTCGAAGATCCCTATTTTAAGGTCCCCTATGTGACGGGGCCCGAATACCAGCTGATCGACAACGACGGCTGGGAGGCCGAGAACGCTCCTACCAAACTTGAGGAGTGGCAGCGGCTGGGCGTGGATTACGCCATGCACCTGCCCGATCCCGATTCGATGTTCGTCAACCCGCAGGGCGAGTGGAACAACTCGCGCATCGTCTGCGACAACGGCCATGTCGAACACTGGCTCAACGGACACAAGATCCTCGAATTCGATGCCTACACCGACGACTGGTTCGCCCGCAAGAACAGCGGCAAGTGGGAGACGGCTCCCGAATACGGACTGGCCCGCCGTGGCGTCATCTGCCTGCAGGACCACGGCTATCCGGCCTCGTTCCGCAACCTGAAGATCAAGGAGCTGCCGCGCAAGGCGGGCCGTGAAGTCGAGCTTTTCAACGGAAAAGACCTCACGGGCTGGGAAGCCTACGGCACGGAGAAGTGGTACGTGGACAAGGAGGGCAACCTCGTCTGCGAGAGCGGTCCCGACAAGGAGTACGGCTATCTCGCCACGCGCGAATATTACAACGACTTCGACCTGACGCTCGAATTCAAACAGCTCGCCAACGGCAATTCGGGCGTCTTCTTCCGTTCGTTCGTCGAGCCGCCCGTGAAGGTCCACGGCTGGCAGTGCGAGGTGGCTCCCAAGGGCCACGACACGGCGGGCATTTACGAATCCTACGGCCGCGGATGGCTGGTTCAGATTCCCGACGAGAAGGAGAACATCCTCAAGGAGGGCCAGTGGAATACGCTGCGCCTGCGGGTCGAGGGCGACCGGGTGCAGACGTGGCTCAACGGCGAGCAGATGGTGGACATTACCGACGCCAAGATCGGCGCCGCGCAGGGCCGCATCGCCTTGCAGATCCACGACGGCGGCGGGATCAAGGTGCAGTGGCGCAATTTCCGCCTGACAACTTTATAAACTACTAACATTCCGATAAACATGAGTACCTCCCGTAGAGATTTTCTGAAAACGCTGGGCGGCATGGCGCTGCTGACGATCGTCCCGCGCCAAGTGCTCGGCGGCCCGAAGTTCACCGCTCCGAGCGACCAGCTCACCAAAGGCATCATCGGCGTGGGCGGCATCGGCAAGAGCAGCTACCACTTCACCAGCAACAAGGACTGCCGGCTGGTGGCTGTCTGCGACGTGGACCGCAAACACCTCGAAAGCGCCGTTGCGCTGGGACAGAAGAAGTTCGGCGAGACGCTGGAAGCCTACAGCGACTTCCGCCGCCTGATTACCGACCCCAATATCGACATCGTGCATATCGCCACGCCGCCGCACTGGCACGGCATCATGGCCGTCGAGGCGGCCAAGGCCGGCAAGGACATCTGGTGCGAGAAACCGATGACGCGCACCATCGGCGAAGGCAAGCGCGTAGCCGAAGCCGTCCGGCGCAACAACCGCATCTTCCGCCTGAACACTTGGTTCCGCTTCAAGGATACCTTCTATGGTCTCGGCACGACGGTCGAGCCGCTCAAGAAGCTGATCGACAGCGGCCTGCTGGGCTGGCCGCTCAAGGTGACCATTTCGGGCACCACCGGATTCACGTGGAAGTTCTTCTGGGTGGGCCGGGAAAACCTCGCTCCTGAACCTGTTCCCGCCGAGCTGGATTACGACATGTGGCTCGGACCGGCGCCCTACAAGCCTTATAACAAACACCGCGTGCACAGCACCTTCCGCGGCTATTGGGACTACGACGGCGGCGGTCTTACCGACATGGGCCAGCACTACATGGACCCTGTGCAGTACCTGCTGGGCAAGGACGAGACGTCGCCCGTCAAGATCGAGGTGGACGCTCCGCAGCAGCATCCCGACGCCGTGGGCATCTGGCGTAAAATCGTCTATACCTACGACGACGGCTGCCAGATCGTTCTCGAAGGCGAGGGCTTCGAAAGCGAGGGCGACACGCCCTATATCGAAGGTCCGCTGGGTAAGGTCTACAAGGGTTTCCGCTGCACCATTCCCGACGTGATGGAGAAACTGGCCGAGATGCCCGATCCCGAACCGCAGAACACCGATTTTCTGGAGTGCGTGCGTACGCGGCGCAAATTCGCGCTCGACGAGCAGATCGGTCACCGCAGTTCGACGCTCGTGAATCTGGGCGCCTGCGCCCTGCGGCTGAACCGCACCCTGCACTTCGATCCCGACACCCAACTCTTCATCGGCGACGATGCCGCCAACCGACTGATCGATCAGCCGATGCGCGGCCCGTGGCATATTTAGCACCTGTTACCATGAAAAAGATAATCACACGACTGTTTATTCTGGGCGCCCTGATCGCCCTGATCGCCCTGCTGCCCGCAGGGGCCGCCGCCCAGCAGCTCGACGCCCGGCAGCGCAACGCCGAAACCGTCGTTGCCGACGGTCTGGCCCAGCTTCCGGCCGCCACGCCCGCCGTTTTCAACGAAGTGATGGGCGAACTTGCCGCTACGGGAAGCGCCGGTGTCGAAATGATCGCCGGCATGCTCACTCCCGCCGACAAGGGTAAGAACGCGACGCTCGAATACGCCCTGAACGGCATCACTGCCTACGCGACAGCCCCCGGAAACGAAGCCTTGTGCGCCGATGTCCGCAAGGGACTGGTTCGGGCGATCGAACGCTGCGCCGACAACGCCAACCGCGCTTTCCTCTTCTCGCAGCTGCAGCTCTGTTCCGCGGCGGAGGACGCGGCATGGATACTGCCTTATCTGGACGACTCCTATCTGTCCGACTATGCGATCCGTGCGCTGATTTCGACGCCCGGCACCGAGCCGGTTCTGCTCGCCGAGGCCCGCAAGGAGGGCCTTGCGGCCGAACGGAAACGCGCGCTGGCCTATGCTTTTGCCGAAAAGCGGATGACGCAGGCCGAACCCCTCCTGCTAGGATGGCTCGGCGGCGCCGACGCCCGGACGGCCGAACAGATTTACAATGCGCTGGCTGTCTGCGGTTCGCGCGCTTCGCTCAAACCGCTGGCCGCCGCAGCCGCCGAGGCCGGTTACGGCTGGGATAACACCGGCGCTGCCGATGCCTATCTGCGCCTGCTTGCGAACCTCGTGGCCGCGGGAGACGCCCAGCCGGCCGTGAAAGCCGCCAAGGGCCTGCTCAAGTGCGACCGCCAGTATGTGCGCGGCGCGGCTCTCGCGGTGCTTGCCGATGCGCTCGGCATCGAAAAGGCGATGCCTTACGTACTGGCCGCCGTCAAGGAGGGACCTGCCGAATACCGCTATGCTGCTTTGCAGACGCTCGGCAAGGGCGACGACGAGATCTTTGCGCGGGTTGCCGCCGGCATGCCGCGCTATGACGCCGAAACCCGGACCGCGGTGCTAGCGTGGCTGGGTGACTGCGGCGCCGTGTCGCAGAGCGATGTGATTACGGGCGCCGTGACTTCGTCCGACGACCGGGTCGCACGGGCCGCCATCGAAGCTTCGGGCCGCATCGGCGGCGAGCAGGCGCTCGCAGCGCTGGTCTCGGCGCTCGAAGGTCCTCGTGCCGAAGCCGCCGAGAAAGCCCTGCTTGCCTTCAACGGCCGCATCGACCCGATGGTCGAGCGGCTGCTTGCACGGGATGACGCCGAGGTGCTCGTTCCGGCCCTCAGGCTGGCCGCCGCACGCCGCATGACCGTGGCCGCGGACCGCGTCTTCGCACTGCTGGAGACTTCCGACAAGCAGGTGCGCGAAGCCGCCTATGCCGCTCTTCCTTATGTGACCGGACCCCGTCATATGGACCGTCTGGCCGGACTGCTCGATGCCGCCGACGGACAGCATGCGGCGCAAATCCAGACCGCGCTGATCCGCACTTCGGCGCAGCTTCCGGCCGACAAACGCTATGGCGCGATCGCCGGCTACATGCAGGCGTCGAAAATTCCGGCGCGCTATTATCCCGTGCTGGCGCAGACCGGCACCCCCGAAGCCATCGCCAGCCTGCTGGCCGGATTCCGCGAGGGTGACCGCGAAGCCGCTTTCGCCGCCCTGCTGACGGTCGAAAGCCCTGCGATGACCGACATCCTTTACCGCATCGCCGCCGAAAATCCGGCTCTGGCTGACCGCGCCCTGATGCGTTATGCCGACCTCTGCGCCAAACAGCCTGCGACTCCGGTCCGCCGCTGCCAGCTCTACCGGCAGGGACTCGAACTCAAACCCTCGGCCGCCGTGCGGAACAAACTGCTCGGCTACCTTGCGGGCGTCCATGAAGTGCCCGCCCTGATGCTGGCCGCCGACTACCTCTCCGACCCCGCAACCGCCGGAGCTGCCGCCGCGGCCGTGAAGACGATCGTCGCCAAGAGCGCTCCGATGCCGGGCGGCGAGGCTGTCCGCAGTGCGCTGGAGCAGGCCCGCGAGGTCTACAGGGAGCTGGCCAAATCCGACGCCGATGCGGGATACGCCGTCGATGAGATCACCGGACTGCTCGGCAAAATCCCCGCTGCGGGCTTCGCTCTTCTTCCGACCGCGGGTCTCGAAGGATGGACCGCCGTGACCGCCGATCCCGCCGGTGAGCGGAAACTTTCGGCCCGCCGGATCGCCGGCCTGCGCAAAGCCGCCGCCGAAGCGATGGCCGCGAACTGGAGCGCGGACGGAAACGCCCTCGTTTTCGCAGGCAAGGCTCCGAGTACGATCGGTACCGAAAAGGAATACGAGAATTTCGAACTCTGGCTCGAATGGCGTTCCGAAGGCGAAGCCGGGCTTGCCGTACGTTCGATGTCCCAAATCCGGCTGGGCGGAACCGAAGGCACCGGCCTGAAGACTCAGGGGCAGACCGATACCCCGGCCGCCGCTGCGGACAATGCTCCCGGCACATGGAATACGCTCTACGCCAAGGTCGTCGATGACCGCATCACGCTGATCGAGAACGGGGTGACGCTGGCCGAGAACGTCGTGCTGACGAACCCCTGCGCTCCCGGCGAACCGGTCTGCGTACGCGGCCGCATCGAACTGTCGGGTCTGGCGGCTCCTGCCTGCTTCCGCAACCTCTACATCGGCGAACTGCCCTCGACGCCTGTTTTCGAACTTTCGCCCGAAGAGGCGGCGCAGGGCTACGAAGTGCTCTTCGACGGCCGTTCGCTGCACAAATGGACGGGTAACACGGTCAATTACGTTCCGCTGGACGGCACGATCGACGTGACCGCCTCCTACGGCGGATCGGGCAACCTCTATACGGTCAAGGAGTACGGCGATTTCGACCTGCGCTTCGAATTCCGCTTCCTGCGCAGGGGCGTCAACAACGGCATCGGCATCCGTACGCCGATGGGCGTGGACGCCGCCTATCACGGCATGGAAATCCAGATTCTCGACCACGACGCGCCGATCTACAAGAACCTGCGCATCTACCAGCAGCACGGCTCCGTCTACGGCATCATCCCGGCGCAGGAACACGTCGTGTTCGGCGATCTGGGGACGTGGAATACGATGGAGATACACGCCGTGGGCGACCGCATTACGGTCACGGTCAACGGCCGTGTGATCCTCGACGGCGATATCCGCCAAGCCTGCAAGGGACACAACGTCTCGGAGGACGGCTCGAAGAAGAATCCCTATACCGTGGACGGCAAGAACCATCCCGGACTCTTCAATAAGAAAGGCCATCTCGGTCTGCTGGGCCACGGTGCGGGCATCCAGTTCCGCAACCTGCGCGTGCTGGACCTGAGCGCCGGCCGCCAATAGACGGCGCTGCCCGCCTCCCGCGCGGATGATCCCGCACGGGAGGCGGACTCCGCACGGATGCGGCGCGGGCCGCAATTGTGAAACGCAAAAACTGCAAGACTATGTTTATACCCTGTATGATCGGATACGGCCAGCTGCTGATTATCGTATTCGTCGTGATACTGCTCTTCGGCGGCGCGAAAATTCCCGAACTGATGCGCGGCATGGGCCGCGGCGTGCGGGAGTTCAAGGACGCCATGAATACGGACTATTCGTCCGAAAACAAGAAGCCGAATCCGGCGGATGTCTCCGGAGACAAACCGGCGGATAAATAGTCCGGAGCACGGCGCGAATTCCCCAACGAACCGATATGTCGAAACCCAACGCCGGAAACGAAAGCGCGGAGATGGACTTCTGGTCCCATTTCGCGGCGCTGCGCCCCCATTTGGTGCGCGGTGCCGCCGCTGTCGTCGTGATCGCCGTCGCCGCATTTTTCGCCCGGCACTTCCTGATCGACGTGGTGCTTTTCGGCCCCAAGAGCGCCGGTTTCCCGACCAACCGGCTGCTGCTGGAGACCGGACACGGCCTCGCCGCGCTCTGCGGTTGGATCAACGCTTTGACAGGACTTTCGCTGAGCGTCAATCCCGAAGCGTTCGACGTCTCGAACCTCGATTTCCGGGTTATCAATACCGCCATGGCGGGGCAGTTCAACCTGCACATGAAAATCTCGTTCGTGACGGGTCTCGTGCTGGCCATGCCCTACGTCCTCTGGGAGTTCTGGCGTTTCGTGAGGCCCGCGCTCACGCAGCGCGAAATCGCCGCCACGCACCGCTTCGTATTCTGGATCTCGGCCTGCTTCTTCACGGGCCTGCTCTTCGGCTATTTCGTCATCGTGCCGCTCTCGGTCAGCTTCTTCATCAATTACGAAGCCAGCGCTTCGATCGTGAACATGATCGACGTCAATCAGTACCTTTCGACCGTCATCGTCGCATCGCTGGCCTCGGCGCTGGTGTTCCAGCTGCCGCTGCTGGTCTACTTCCTGACCCGTATGGGGCTGGTCTCGTCGTCGTTTCTGAAACGCTACCGCCGGCACGCTTTCGTCGGCCTGCTGGTGATCGCCGCGATCATCACGCCGCCCGACATTTTCAGCCTGATTCTGGTTATCATACCTCTTTACTGGCTCTACGAACTTAGCATCCGTCTTTCCTCCCGCATCGAACGCCGCGATGCGGCGGACGGAGCCGTGGCAGCCGCTGTAATTTCCGCAACATCCGATGAAAACTGAAACAACCCTCTCCCGGCCCGTGCGGATCGTCGTGATCGGCGCCGGCAACCGGGCGCATAAATACCTCGAATACGCCCGCCGGAATCCCGAACAGCTCCGGTTGGCCGCGATCGTCGAAGTCAACGACCTGCGCCGCCGCGCCATGGCCGACGCTTTCGGGCTTCCCGACAAGTATTGCTACGCCCATTACGACGACTTCTTCGCCGAGAGGCTCGATGCCGACATGGTGCTGATTTCGACTCCTGAGAACGCCCATTTCGACCCGGCCGTGAAGGCTATCGACGCCGGATACCACGTCCTGCTCGAAAAGCCGATCGCCCAGCGTCTCGACGAATGCCGCGAAATCGCCCGGCGCGCCCGCCGGCGCGGCGTGCTGGTCGGCGTCTGCCATGTGCTGCGCTACCATCCCTATTTCGCCAAGATCCGCGAGCTGGTCGCTTCGGGGCGGCTGGGACACGTCGTTTCGGTCAACCATACCGCTTCGGTCGGACTCGACCGGGCCACCCACAGCTACGTGCGCGGCATCTTCCGGCGCGAGAGCGAAGCCAATCCGATCCTGCTGGCCAAATGCTGTCACGACATCGACTTCCTGCTGTGGCTGACGGGTTCGCACTGCCGCCTGCTCTCGTCGTTCGGGTCGCTGCGCTGGTTCCGTGCGGAGAACGCTCCCGAAGGCTCCGCCGCGCGGTGTATCGACTGCCGGATGGAATCCGAATGCCCCTTCTCGGCGCGCGACCTCTACTACGTCCGCCGCGACTGGGTCTCGAACTTCGACGTGCCGCCCGGAGCGACGCTCGATGCGACGATTATGGAGGAACTGCGCACGGGAATGCTGGGCCGCTGCGTCTATCGTTGCGACAACGACGTGGTCGATCACCAGCTGCTTTCGATGGAGATGGACGACGAGGTGACGATGAGCCTTTCGATGGAGATGTTCACCAACGACGATTTCCGCAAGACCCACATCCGGCTGACGGGCGGCGAGATCGACGGCGACGAGCGTACGCTGCGGGTCCGCAGGTTCCGCGGCGGGGATGCCGAGACCTATGATTTCTCGGACATCGCCGGACAGCCCTTCCACGCCGGGGCCGACCTGCAGCTGATCGGCGATTTCATCCGCGCGCTCCGCGACCCCTCGCGGCCGTTCCTCACCACGATCGACGATTCGATCGAGAGCCACCGCATCTGCTACGCCGCCGAACGCAGCCGCCGGACGGGCGAGACGATCCGGATGGATGCCGCCGAATGATCGGACGATTTGCTTCGAGAAGACCGGAATTCCGGTCTTCTCTCGTTTTAGCATTAACTTTGCTACCTTTGTCCGAAACATCTCCGCCATGCAAACCCTTTTTTTCTGGATCGACTCGGTCAATAATGTGCTCTGGTCTTATCTGCTGGTCGCCCTGCTGTTAGGCTGCGCCGTATGGTTCACCGTGCGTACGCGCGGCGTGCAGTTCCGCATGCTGCGCGAGATGCTCCGTGTGCTGGGGGAGTCGGCGGGCGGCGGACGGCGGGGCGAGCGGCATGTCTCGTCGTTTCAGGCATTCGCCGTCTCGCTGGCGAGCCGCGTCGGTACGGGCAATCTCGCGGGCGTCGCCACGGCGATCGCCGTCGGCGGTCCGGGAGCCGTCTTCTGGATGTGGATCATCGCCCTGCTGGGGGCTTCGAGCGCCTTCGTCGAATCGACCCTCGCCCAGCTCTACAAACGTCGCGGCAGGGATTCCTATATCGGCGGTCCGGCCTATTATATGGAACGGGGACTGGGCCGGCGCTGGATGGGCGTGGTCTTTGCCGTACTGATCTCCGTCACGTTCGGCTTCGCCTTCAATTCGGTGCAGAGCAACACGATCTGCGCCGCATGGGAGGGCGCTTTCGGCTTCGACCACCATTGGGTCGGCATCGCCCTGACGCTGCTGACGCTGGGCGTTATCTTCGGCGGCATACACCGCATCGCCCGCGTGAGCGGGGTGGTGGTCCCGGTCATGGCGCTGGGGTATATCGCCCTTGCGCTGGGCGTGGTGCTCTTCAATTTCCGGCGGCTGCCCGAAGTCGTGGAGCTGATCGTCGCCAACGCTTTCGGCTGGGAGCAGGCGATGGGCGGCGGCGTGGGAGCCGCGCTGATGCAGGGCATCAAGCGGGGGCTGTTCAGCAACGAGGCGGGCATGGGTTCCGCGCCCAACGTCGCCGCCACGGCCCATGTCTCGCATCCCGTCAAGCAGGGGCTGATCCAGACCCTTGGGGTCTTCACCGATACGCTCGTAATCTGCACCTGCACGGCTTTCATCATCCTTTTCGGCGGCGTCCCCGACGCATCGCTGTCGGGCATCCGGCTTACGCAGGCCGCGCTGGTCAGTGAAATCGGCCCCGTCGGCAGTGTCTTCGTCGCCGTGGCGATCTTCCTCTTCGCTTTCAGCAGTATCATCGGCAACTACTATTACGGCGAAGCCAATATCCGCTTCATCACCCGTCGTCCGGGCGCGCTGACCCTCTACCGGCTGCTGGTCGGGGCGATGGTGCTGTTCGGGGCCCTTGCCACGCTCGATCTGGCGTGGAGCCTTGCCGACATTACGATGGCGCTGATGACCCTCTTCAACCTCGCCGCTATCCTGCTGCTGGGGCGTCAGGCTTTCCTGCTGCTGGCCGATTACGTCGCCCAGAAACGGCAGGGCATCAAAAATCCGGTCTACACGCGTGACCGGATTCCTGAGTTGAAAGACAAGGCGGAGTGCTGGTAGCAATTCAGCAGGCCGCCGCCGAAGTCGGCCGGGGGCGTCAGTTCACCACCACATTCGCGAAATATTCGCGCAACAGCGCCGCCGCGCGGTCCAGCTGTTCCGGCGTATTCTCCCTGACGTCCGAGAGTTTGTACTCCTTTCCCATCGCTTCGTATTTGTGAACTCCGAGCGTGTGGTAGGGCAGCAGCTCGACCCGTTCGATCTGCCTGTAGCCGCCGAGCCGCCCGCCCAGCGTGCGGATGTCGGCTTCGGCGTCGCTGTAGCCCGGCACCAGCACGTAGCGGAGCCAGAAGGGTTTGCCGTGTTCTTCGAGCCATGCCGCCGTGCGGAGGGTTTGGGCGTTGTCGCGTTCGGTGAGCGCGAGGTGGCGTTCGGGATCGGCCTGCTTCACGTCGAGCAGGATCAGGTCCGCCAGCCCCAGCAGCTCTTCGACTGCCGGATTCCAGATGCTGCCGTTCGTGTCGATGCAGACGTGGATGCCCGCCTCCCGGAGCCTGCGCACCAGCGGCGCTAGCGCCGCGGCCTGAAACGTCGGTTCGCCGCCCGAAAAGGTCACGCCGCCCCGCCGTCCGTAAAAAGGCTTCTGGTCCACGGCCATGCGCAGTATCTCGTCCGGGGACGTGGGCGTGCCGCCGCAGGCGTCGATCGTGTCGGGATTGGCGCAGTAGAGACAGCGGAAATTGCATCCCTGCAGGAAAACGACGAGCCGGAGTCCCGGCCCGTCGAATGTTCCCATTGATTCGTAGGAGTGTACCTTTATCATCTTACATCCGCTCGTGGAAACTGCGGCTGATGACCTCCAGCTGGTGTTCGCGGCTCAGCTTGGTGAAGTTCACGGCATAGCCCGACACGCGGATCGTCAGCTGCGGATAGTTTTCGGGGTGCTCCATGGCGTCTTCGAGCATCGCGCGGTTCAGCACGTTCACGTTCAGGTGGTGCGCCCCCTTGGTGAAGTAGCCGTCGAGCATCGTCACGAGGTTCTCGATCCGCTCCTCCTGCGTCGGGCCCAGCGATTTGGGGATGATCGAGAAGGTGTTCGAGATGCCGTCCTGCGAGTCGCGGTAGCGTAGCTTGGCCACCGAGGCCAGCGAAGCGATCGCGCCGCTCTTGTCGCGTCCGTGCATCGGGTTGGCGCCCGGAGCGAAAGCCACGCCTTTGGCGCGTCCGTCGGGCGTCGCGCCGGTCTTCTTGCCGTACATCACGTTCGAGGTGATGGTCAGCAGCGAGAGGGTCGGACGGGCGTTCTTGTAGACGGGCAGCTTCTTCAGTTCCTCGCTGAAATAGTACACGAGGTCCACGCCCAAGTGGTCCACCCGGTCGTCGTTGTTGCCGAAGCAAGGGAATTCACCCTCGATGTCGAATCCGTCGGTGAGCCCCTGCTCGTTGCGGCGCGCCGTCACCTTGGCGTATTTGATGGCCGAGAGCGAGTCGAGGGCGATCGAGAGCCCGGCCACGCCGTAGGCGAGGTTGATGCGCGGGTCGGTGTCCACCAGCGCCATCTGGGCCTTCTCGTAATAGTATTTGTCGTGCATGTAGTGGATGATGTTCATTGCCTCGTTGTAGACGCGGGCGATTTCGGTCAGCACCATCTTGTAGTTGCACATCACCTCTTCGAAGCGCAGCGGACCCTCGGTGAGCGCCGGAATGCCTTTGACCATCAGCGTGCCGGTGTTCTCGCAGCGGCCGCCGTTCAGAGCCAGCAGCAGGGCCTTGGCCAAGTTGCAGCGGGCGCCGAAGAACTGGATCTGACGGCCGATGTCCTGATACGACACGCAGCAGGCGATGCCGTAGTCGTCCGAATGGCGCACTTCGCGCATCAGCTCGTCGTTTTCGTACTGGATCGAGCTGGTGTCGGCCGAAACCTTGGCGCAGAAATCCTTGAATCCCTGCGGCAGGTCGGGGCTCCACAGAATCGTGAGGTTGGGTTCGGGCGACGGGCCGAGGTTGTAGAGCGTCTGCAGGAAACGGAACGAGGTCTTGGTCACCTTCGTGCGGCCGTCGTTGAAGCGTCCGCCGATGGCTTCGGTCACCCACGTCGGGTCGCCGGCGAAGATGTCGTTGTAGGACTGCATTCTGAGGTGGCGCACCATGCGGAGCTTGATGACGAACTGGTCGATCAGCTCCTGCGCGAACACCTCGTCGATGTTGCCGTGGGCCAGATCGTACTCGATGAAGATGTCGAGGAACGACGAAACGTTGCCCAGCGACATTGCGGCGCCGTCCTGCTCCTTCACGGCGGCGAGGTAGGCCATGTAGACCCACTGTACGGCCTCCTGCGCCGAGTGCGCCGGACGGCTCAGGTCCAATCCGTAGTATTCGCCCATCGTGCGGATCTCCTTGAGTGCCTTGATCTGCTCCGCGACCTCTTCGCGCAGGCGGATGCGGGCGTCGGTCATCGGGCCGGTCAGGCCGCGCAGGTCCTCGGTCTTGGCTTCGATCAGCCGGTCGGTGCCGTAGAGGGCCAGACGGCGGTAGTCGCCGATGATGCGGCCGCGGGCGTAGTTGTCGGGCAGGCCCGTCAGGAAGCCCAGCGAACGGAACGAGCGGATCTCCTCGGTGTAGACGTCGAACACGCCGTCGTTGTGCGTCTTGCGGTAGTGGGTGAAAATATCCTTAACCTTCTCGTCCACATCGACGCCGTTCTCCTTGCAGGCGCGCGATACGACGTTGATGCCGCCGAAGGGCTTGATGGCGCGCTTGAGCAGCTGGTCGGTCTGCAGACCGACGATCAGCTCCTGTTCTTTGTCGATGTAGCCGGCTTTGTGCGAAGTGATGGTCGAAACGGTCTTGTTGTCCAACGAACGGACGCCGTTGTTGGCGCGCTCCTCTTCGAGGGCCTTGAGACAGAGGTTCCAGATGTGCTTCGTGCGGTCGGTGGGACCCTGCAGGAAGGAGGCGTCGCCCACGTAGGGGGTGATGTTCGTCTGAACGAAACTCGTCACGTTGATCTCCTTGCTCCAAAGTCCGTCGATAAAGGTTTTGTTCAATTCCATAAATTATTATTCGTCAAAATGAGATTAAAATTGTTTTCTTTGGGATGCGCAAAGGTATGTTATTTTTTTCACAATACCGAACGCTGCGACGCATTTTCTTAAAAAATCTTAAAAAATACCTGCGATTTGTCGGACCATATCGCCCCGGAGCGTTTTTTCTGCAGGATGGAGTCCTTCGGCCTACGGTTTGGCCCCTGCTTTGCAGCGACGAATGCGGACCGGGATCGGGCGGCATCGGCAGCGTCGGGCCCGGCGGACCGGTGCCGCCGCAGATTCCGGCGGGCCGATATGTGCGACCGATGCGGCGGAATACGGCCCGGAGGTCTCGAACGCGCATCTTGCCTTCGGGTCCCACCGCAGTTTTGCCGGGACGGGTGTATGCTGTTTTACCGGGGCGGGTGTATGTTGCGGACCTTTGCTGGTTTGCCGGGACGGATGCACGCTGTTTTGCCCGACCGGACCTTCGCTGTTTTGCGGGGTGGATGCACGCCGTTTTGCCGGGGCGAACGCTCACTGTTTTGTCGGACCGGGCGCATTGACCGGAATATTTCGTACCTTTGTCCCGGAAGCCGTCCCGTGTTTCTGGCGCCGCACCCGCTAAGATGCACCCCGCTGAGTGCCCACAGAGATGCGTGCCCGGCATGATGCCGCTTCGGCCCTGCCTGAACGCTCTGCGGCCGCGGACCCGAAGCGGCAGGAAACGGCGACCGTAATTCCGCAAAACCGATTCGTCATGGAAGAACTGACTCTTACGACCCCCGCACTGCTCTTTTCAGCCGTCTCGCTGATTCTGCTGGCCTACACCAACCGTTTTCTGTCGTACGCCCAGCTGGTGCGCACGCTCAAGGAGCAGCACCTCCAGCACCCCTCGAAAGTCACCCGCGCGCAGATCGACAACCTGCGCCGCCGCCTGCACCTCACGCGCACGATGCAGATTCTGGGCGTTTCGAGCCTTTTTCTCTGCGTGGTGACGATGTTCCTGCTGTATGTCGGATTTTTCGTCCTTTCGGCCTATGTCTTCGGCGCGGCGTTGCTGCTGCTGATCGGTTCGCTGGGCGTGTCGATCTGGGAAATCCAGATTTCGGTCCGCGCCCTCGAAATCCACCTGCACGACATGGAGAAATAGCCGTAATAACGAAGATGCCGCGACCTCGCGTCGCTGCATCTCCCACTAACCTACTTATGTAACCTAAAACCAACTTGGAAAACCTCGTCCGGTTTTCACACTGCAAATATACGGGGCCGTCGTTACTTTGAAATGACGGCCCCGTTACATTTCCGTTTCACGGGCCGGAGGACATTCCGCCGCAAAACCCCGGCATACCGGGAACCGCAGGCGCGTGGCCGGACGCGGACAGTGCGGTGCGGCCGGACAGGCATGCGGAGATGTGCGGTTCCTGCGCATGAAAGGGTCCGGAATTTCCGTCTCCGTTTTTCGCCCGCTTTCCGGAAGTGCCTTTTCGGATTAAAAAGGCGCATTTCCGTCGGTTTCGGGTTTTTTTATTAATTTAGCGGAGTGAAAACGGTGTGCGCCGGCACTCCGGTCCGGCCCGTTTCCCGATCTTCAGCGATGCTCAGACGTTTGTTCATATTGGCCGCCGTCGTGTCTCTCGGACTTCCTGCCGTCCGCGCGCAGGAGGGTGCGGCTTCGCATGCCGCGGTGATTCAGGCCGATACGCTGCCGGTGTTGCTGGAACGGCTGGAACGGGACCCTGAGGACATAGACCTGCTGGTCGAAATCTGCTCCCAATACACCATGCGGAGCGAATTCGCCGCGATTCATCCCTACGTTTCGCGTCTCCGCAGGGCCGGGGCCGCACACGACGACGAGCGTGCGCTGATGTACGCCGACCTCTTTTCCGGACAGTCCTACCTGCTCGCCGAGGGCAGCGACTCGACCCGCATATACCTCGACCGGGCTTTGATCCGCGGGCGGCAGTGCGAAGACCCGGTGGCCTTGTGCCGGATTTACAATGCGCTGGGAATCTATGCCGTCAGCATCGAAACGAACTATTTCGGCGGCATCGAGTATTTCCTCGAAGCGATGAAGTACGCCCGCAGCGCCTCGCTGAACCGCTTCTATCTGGTGGCGCAGTGCAATCTTGCCAATACGTACTACATGCGCAACGACCCCGCGGGCCTGAAATACGCCGAGGAGGTCTACCGGCTGGGCACCGAGTGGGGTTACGACTACCTCGCTTTCGGCGGTGCGGTCATCAGCGCCTACATGCACTACATGCTCGGCGATCAGAACCGGGCTTTGGAATACATCCTCCGGACGCTTCCCGACACCGATAAATTCGGCTACCACACCGAGCTTTACAGCCTTTACGCCAATATCCTCCATGCGCAGGGCGACGATGCGGGCGCCGAACGCTATTACCTGATGGCGCTCGACCACATCGACGAGAAGGTCGTGACCGCTGCCGTGATGACCTACCTCAGTTACGGAACCTACCTGAACGACCGGGGCGAGTACGCCCGCGCGATTCCGGTGCTCCGGCAGGGCATCGAACTCTCGGAGCGGAGCAACAACGCCGTGCACCGCTATAAGCTCTACCAGCGCATTTCCGAGGCCGAAACCGCGCTGGGCCGCTACCGCGAGGCGCTGGACTATTTCAAGAGCTACCATAGTCAGGCGGACAGCATCTTCAACGTCGAGCGGGAGCGTTCGATCAACGAACTGCGGGTCAAGTACGACGCCGAGCGGCAGGAAAACATGCTGCGCAAGAGCGAAATCGACCTGATCCGCCAGCAGCGCCGATTCCAGCTGCTGCTGTTGCTGCTGCTCTTCGCCGTCGGCATTTCGACGGTGGTCTATATCCTCTACCGGCGCAAGGACAAGATGTACAAGCAGATCGTCCGGCAGCAGTACGAATTTCTGAAAAAGGAGAAAAAGGCCGCGCAGCCGGCCATGCCCCCCCCCGACCCTATTTCCCCGCAGACTGAAAAGCAGTCGCCCGACCGTGACGAACACGCCGTGCGCGACGCCGAACTCTTCGCCCGGATCGAATACCTGATGCAGACGGAAGGCGTCTACCGTCAGAACGACCTGACCATCGAACGGCTCGCCGAGCGGCTCGACACCAACCGCACCTATATCTCCCGTGCGATCAATCAGCAGGCCGGGAAGGCTTTCAGCAGTTATGTCAACAGCTACCGCATCGACGAGGCCGTGCGGCGTCTTTCCGACGTCGACGACGATACGCCGCTGAAGGCGCTTGCCCAGATGCTCGGCTACAACCACCTGCAAACTTTCTATACTTCGTTCCAGAGTGCGATCGGCATGCCGCCGTCTAAGTACCGCGAGAAACTGCTCAAACTCCACCGCGAGCACCAGCTCTGAGCGCAACCCCGTTTTTCGGGGTTTGTTTTTTTTCGGAATTTGTCAATTTTTACGAATTCCGAAAAGCTGCGTTTCATAAATCGTCCGGCTTCTTCTATATTTGCCAATAGGTTGATGAGGCGCTTTGCCCGATGCGGGCGGTGCGTACCCTTTTGGTGATTTTGTCCGGCGGATGTCTGTTTGACGCAGGCGGTGCCGTCCCCGAATCCGTAAGTATTCTTTTAAACGCTGTTCATATGAAAAAAACGTTACTATTCAGCAGTCGATCCTTGTTGACTGCGACTTTGTTCTTCTGCGCCGCTTCGGTCGTCTCCTGCCAGAAGGAGGAGACCGCCGGCGCCGCGCCTTCGTGCGCCGCGATCCGTCTGACCGCCGAGCCGGCGGAGCTCGTCCGGACCAAGAGCGAAACGGACGTCGCCTATGCCTCCCGCTTCGTGGAGGGGGACGCCATCGGCCTCTTCGCCGTGATCCGCACCGATGCCGAGACGCAGGCCTATCCGGCCGCTTCGGGCAACTACATCCAGAATGCCAAATTCGTCCGTCAGGCCGACGGTTCGTGGCGTGAGGAAGGCTCCAAATCCTATTACATGGAGCAGGGGCAGGTCATGGACCTCTATGCCTATTATCCCTATGCCGAAAATGCCGATCCGACGGCGCTCGTCTACGACGCTTCGGTTGCCGAAGCCGACTTCATGACGGCCCGCACGCCGGGATTCAGCGAGCGCGACGGCGAGATCAGACTCGTGTTCCGCCATAAGCTGGCGCTGGCCGAAGCCTTCGTCGCGGACGCCGACAAGCTGGCCGATTACGCCGTGACGGTGCAGGACGTGCGCACGAAAGCCGTCTTCTCGTTGGCGGCCGCGGCCCAAGATGCCGAAATGCAGTCCGTGGACGCCAAGACGGCTTCGGTGGCGATGACGCGCTGCGGCAACGCCTTCCGCGCTTACCTGCCGGCGCAGGAGATCGCCGAAGGCAAGGCCCTGCTGAAGGTCGAGGGCAACGGCTTCGCTGCGTTCGACTATACGCATCCGGGCAAAACCTCGCTGGCCGCCAATCAGGTCCGCAAATTGCTGGTTACGCCCGCTTTCGCCAATCCCGAACTGCTCCCCAACTGTTACGTCGTATCGCCGGGCGAGACGCTCTATATCCCCGTTTCGAAAGCCTTCGGCGTGTGGGGTAAGAACGACGTGCTGGCGGGCGAAGGCGCCGGCATGCTGGGAGCCATGGGCGCCCGCGTAGTCTGGGAGGACGTGCGCTATCTGCTCAACGGCGACGGCAACTGCTACTGGAGCTGGCATATCTGGGCCACAGAGTACGATCCTTCGCAGGTTGCGGGGCAGCAGACCGTCGGCGGCAACGTCTTCATGGACCGCAATCTGGGCGCCACTTCGCTCGTGAAGGGGCCGCAGAGCGCCGGATGCTTCTACCAGTGGGGCCGCAAGGATCCGTTCCAAGGTCCCTATACATGGATGATGTTCCTTAACGGCAATGCCGGCTGGTCGAACGACGGTATCGGCAAGTTTATGACGCTGAGGGGTTTCGCTTCGTCGAATGTGCCCTCCGAGAATCTCGTGGCTTCGGTCCGGCAGCCTTACCGCTATATTGTGGGTGTTTCGGACTGGCTGTCGCCGGCGGTTGGCGGCGAAGACTACCGCTGGAGCAACGCCGACGGTACGAAGGGCGTCTTCGACCCGTGCCCCGACGGGTGGCGCGTACCGTTTCGGGCGCGGGAGCCGCTTCCGCATGGGCCGATCTGAACGGCGTGTGGGATGCGGAGCGTACCGGATGCGTTTTTGCCGAAGGCAACGGGTACTATCCTGCGGCCGGCTATATCAATATCATGTCGGCGTCGGGTTCCGGCGGCGGCGCGGAAGCGGGTACTTCGGGCTACTGCTGGAGCGCATCGTCTGCCGGCAAGAACGGCTATGCGCTGACTTACAGCGTCTCCGCCATCAAAACCGAGGCCGAACCGAGCAAGACATGGGCCTGCCCCGTACGCTGCGTGAAGGATGTCAAATAGCATGCGGATATAGGAAGAAGACCGCCGCCCTTTCGTGGAGCGGCGGTCTTTGTTTTGGCGGCCGTACTGTGTTTTCTGTCCGTTGTTTTTCGTGTGGTGTTTTCTGTGCGGTGTTTTCCGGCCGCTGTCTTCCGGTCGTCCGGTCCGGAATTCTCCGCAGGCCTGTCTTCTGCCGCGCCTATTTTCTGCTTTCGAGGAAGTAGTGCTGCGACTTGAGCAGGTTGCGGGCCTGCAGGATCATCGTCTTGGTTTCGTTGAGGATCGTCAGATAGAGTACGCTGGCCCGCGTGCTGGCTGCCGGGTCGCCGTTGATGCGGCGCAGCTGGTTCTTGATCGCCTCGACGATGGTGTCGAAGAGCTTGTCGCGCATTTCGAGCACCATGTCCAGATCCGAAAAGTCCTTCGTGCGGAGCATGTCGTTGATTTTGTCGAAAATCGCCTCCACCTGATCGTTTACGCGCATCAGATCCACGATCTGCTCCTTCGACAGCCCTTCGTGGTTGTTGTCGATGTGTCCGAACGCAGGACGGGTGATGTGGATCAGCGCCTTGGTCACCTCCGAGAGGTAATCCGTCACCTGCACGTAGAAGTGCCCGGTGTCGATGTCGCACTGCTGCAGGCGGCGCAGCGTCGGCATGATGCCGTATTTGCGGTCGCGGGCCTCTTCGAAGAGCCTGTTCGACGACTGCACCATCTCCTTGAGCACCTTGCGGTTCTCCTTGAAAACGGCGACCAGCGTCCGGTTGTAAATGCGCGTCACCTGCTCCATCGTCGTGCATACTTCGCCGATGCAGACGCAGAGCACTTCGTCCGGAGTCTCGGCCTTGATTACCGGCAGTTCCTCCGCGGCAGCTTTCTCCTCCGGCTTGGTGCGGTGGCTGCGGATGAGCAGCCATGCGCAGAGAGCGACGAGCGTCGTGACGGCGATCCAGCCGCCCCAGAGCAGCAGCAGCGTCACGCAGAGGGCGATCAGGAATCCGCCGAGCGCGGTGATGAACCACCCCGAAATGACGGCCATGACGCCCGTGATGCGGTATACGGCGCTTTCGCGGCCCCACGTCCGGTCTGCGAGCGATGAACCCATAGCCACCATGAAGACCACGTAGGTGGTCGAGAGCGGCAGTTTGTAGGAGGTGCCTATGGCGATCAGGATCGAGGCGGCCGTGAGGTTTACGACGGCGCGGATCATGTCGTAGGGCGCCGACGAACGCTCCTCGGCAGGCAGCGGTTCGAAGCGTCGGTCGATGACTTTCTGCATGCGGTCGGGAATCAGCCCTGTCCATATGGTGTTGAGCGCGAGCGAGGCGCGTACCAGACTGCGCGATACGAAGGTCGAGCCGAACCGCTCGTCGCCCTCGTGCTGCGAGGCGAGTGAAAGCTCGGTTTCGGTGACGTGGCGCGATTTCTTCGAGAAGAAGAGCGTCAGGACCATCACCGCGCCCGACAGCAACAGCAGCAGGAAGTTGGCGCGCGCCGGATTGGCCAGTTCGCCCATCATGATCGACTCGCTGCCCGTTTCGCGGGCGATCTGCCATGCGTCGTAGCTGGCCAGCGGCACGCCGATGAAGTTCACCAGATCGTTGCCTGCGAAGGCCAGCGCCAGCGCGAAGGTGCCTGTGAGGATGGTGATGCGCATGATGTTGAGCCGCATGCGCTGGAAAATCCAGAGCACCACCGACGCCCCGGCCCAGAAGACGAGCAGCGTTACGAGCACGTGCTCGCCGACGTATTCTCCGACCGAAGTCGGAATCAGCCCCGAACTTTTCAGCCCCTTGAACAGCGCGAAGTAGAGGATGCCCGCCAGCGAAATGCCGCACCATACGGCGCCCCAGCGGCGGAACACCTTCGCGTAGCGGAACGAGAAGATGAGCCGCGAAACGTACATGAAGAGCGACCCTGCGGCGAACGCCAGCGCCACCGAGAGCAGGATGGCCGCGATGATGGCCATCGCCTTTCCGGTGTTGATGTACTGCGAGAGGTCCGAAACCGAAGCGGCCGGATCGCCCCAGATGTGGTAGAGTGCCGCGGCGACTCCCGCGCCCAGCAGTCCGAATACCATCGATACGGTGGTCGAGGTGGGCAGTCCGAGGGTGTTGTAAATGTCCAGCAGCAGGATGTTGCCCAGCATCATGCCCAGAAAGAGCATCATGATCTCCGGGAAGGAGAATTGTCCGGGATAGAAGACGCCGCTGCGCGCCACCTCCATCATGCCGCTCGACGTGAGCGTGCCGACGAGGATGCCGGCGGCGGCGATCCAGAGGATGACGCGGCGCGGTGCGGCTTTCGATCCGAGGGCCGAGTTGAGAAAGTTGACCGCGTCGTTGGCCACGCCCACGACGATGCCCATCACGGCCAGCAGGCCCATGACGATGACGATGCTTGTGAATAGAGGACTCATATGGTCGTTTGTCGTTTGTTTTCGGCGGCTCCGTTTTGGCGCTCCGCCGTATGTTTTCGTCCGGTCCTGCATCCGTTTTCCGGAGGAGGCTTTCACCCGCCGTCTTGGGCGGAGATCGCCGCCCTGCGGTGCGGGCCGGTCTTTCCGGTGCAAAGGAACGAAACGGATGTTACAAACGTGTTACGGACGGGTTGCGGCTCTATGAATGTTTGCGCAGGGTGAAGGTGAATTCCAGTCCGCCGCGCTCCGAGTTGCGGACCGAGATCGTGCCGCCGTGCATCATCACGGCGTTTTTGACGATCGCAAGCCCCAGCCCCGTGCCGCCCAGCTTGCGCGAACGCCCCTTGTCGATGCGGTAGAAGCGTTCGAAAATGTGGGGCAGGTGTTCTTCCTCCACGCCGATGCCGTTGTCGGCGAACTGCAGCGTGTACTGCTCCGGCGAGTTGTCCAGCAGGCGGATGAAAATGTCGCGTCCGCCCGAATAGGCCGCGGCGTTGTCCGCGAGGTTGCGGAACACCGAACCCAGCAGCGAGGGGCTGCCCTCCATTTCGAGCGGATAGGGGAAGTCGCAGTTCACGCGCAGCCGCTGCCCTTCGGGCCGGAGCTGCATGTCGGCGCGGATTTCGTCCACGATGTCGTTCAGCACGACACGCTCCTTGCGGATCAGCTGGCTCGCCTCGTCCATGCGCGTGACGGTCGAGATGTCGGCGAGCAGGCTGCGCAGCCGCGCCACCTGCGCGCAGCTCTTTTCGAGGAACGCCGTGCGCTTCTCCGCTCCGAGCCCCGGATTGTCCAGCAGAGTTTCCAGATACCCCTGAATCGCTGCCACGGGCGTTTTCAGTTCGTGGTTGATGTTGTTCGTGAGTTGTTTCTTGATGCGGATTTTCTCCTGCTGTTCGTGCAGCGCCAGCGCATGTTCGCGGTCGCGGTCGGCCGTGGTGCGCTGCAGGCGGGCGTACAGCCGGATGATATGGCTCGATATGTCGCCCAGCTCGTCGTGCGGAAAGACCGCCTGCTCGTCGATCCGCTCGCCCCGCTCGGCGCGCTGGGCGAAATCTCTCAGCCGCGTGATGTTGTGTCCCAGCCGGCGGGTCGCGAAGTAGGCCGCCACGCTCATCAGCAGCGTGACGCCCAGCATGAACCACAGAAATTCGCGGTCTGCGGCCAGCACTTCGCGGAGCGTTATCGAATAGGGCACGGCCGAGCGGACGACGACCCCGCCGTCGGACATGGCCGAATAGAAATAGTAGAGGTCGGTGCTCTCCGAATGGCGGCGGATCGTGAATCCCGTGCCGCGGGCGAGGGCTTCGGCGACTTCGGGGCGGTCGAGGTGGTTGGTTTCCGGAAGGCTGCCGGCCGAATTGTCGAAGGTGACGCGCCCGGCGGCGTCGATCACCGTCACGCGCAGGTCGCCGAACGGTTCGTCGCGTGCGGCGATGAACTCCTCAGGCGTCGCGCCGTCGGCGAGGGCGTCGAGCATCCGCAGGTTGAAGAGCTGCAGGCGGGTGTCGAGCCGTTCGGCCTTGAACTGCTTTTCGCGGCCGTACTGAAAGACGATGAAGCAGGCGACCAGCGCCCACGAAAACGCGAGCAGCAGCAGGAAGAGCCGCCGGTGGTAGGAGAGGCTACTCCTCAAACCCGTACCCATAGCCCAGACGTGTTACGATGTGATCTCCGTAGACGCCGATTTTGCGTCGCAGCCGCGTGATATTGACGTCGATGGTGCGGTCCAGCACGATTACCTCGTCGCTCCAGACCTGATGCAGTATCTCCTCGCGCGAAAAGATTCTGCCGCGGTTCGAAAGCAGCAGGGCGAGTATCTCGAACTCTTTTTTTGTCAGGGCCAGCGGCGTTCCGTCCACGGTGCAGATTTTGCGGACGAGGTCCATGTGCAGCCCTTCGAACGCGATCGCCCTGCTCTGGCCCTCCTGCGGTGCGGTGCGGCGCAGCACGGAGCGCACGCGGGCCAGCACTTCGCGCACGGAGAAAGGCTTGGCGATATAGTCGTCGGCTCCGATGTTGAGCCCCGCGACCGTGTCGTCCTCGGTGTCTTTGGCCGTGCAGAAGATGATCGGCACGGCGGCCGTTTCGGGCTGCGCCCGGAGCTGCCGGGCCATCTTGAATCCGCTCATCTCGCCCATCATGACGTCGAGCAGAATCAGCGAATAACGTTCGGGGTGCATGCCGAGGGCCTGTTCGGCGCTGTACGCCGTATCGACTTCGTAACCCTCGACTTCGAGATTGAACTGAAGAATCTCGCAGAGGGATTCCTCGTCGTCCACCACAAGGATTTTGTGCTTTGTCATAACTGTTACGGATTGGTATCCGCATCAAAAGTACGTAACAATCCCTTTATTGCGTGGTCCCCGCCGAATATTTAACCGAAATGTAACAGCCCGTCATTCGCCCAGCACCTGCATCTGCTGGCGGATCGACTCCTCGTGGATGGCCTGCAGCACCGAGCGCATGAATTCGCGGTCCATGCCCAGCTGTACGGCCTGCTCCGCGCGTCGCGCCAGCAGGTCTTCGTAACGTTTGGCCTGCAGGATCGGCATGTTGTGCTCTTTCTTGTACTGTCCGATGTCGCGCGATACCCGCATGCGGCGCACGAGCAGTTCGAGCAGTTCGTCGTCGAGCTTGTCGATCTGCGAACGCAGTTCCGAAAGGCTCTCCGTCGTGGTGTTGGCTTCGCGGATCACCAGACTGCGGCAGATGTAGGCCAGACCCTGCGGCGTCACCTGCTGGGCCTTGTCGCTCCACGCGCAGTCGGGCGAACAGTGCGCTTCGACGATCAGCCCGTCGAATCCGAGGTCCATGGCCTGCTGCGAAAGCGGCGCGATCAGTTCGCGGCGGCCTCCGATGTGGCTGGGGTCGCAGAAGATCTGCAGGCCCGGCAGGCGGCGGTGCAGCTCGATGGGGATCGACCACATCGGATGGTTGCGGTAGAGACTCTTGTCGATCGACGTGAAGCCGCGGTGAATGCCCCCCAGACGGCGGATGCCGGCGTTGTAGATGCGCTCCACGCCGCCGATCCACAGTTCGAGGTCCGGACTCACGGGATTCTTGACCAGCACCGGAATGTCGTGGCCGCGCAGCGCGTCGGCGATCTCCTGCATGGCAAAGGGGTTGGCCGTGGTGCGGGCGCCGATCCAGATCATGTCGATGCCCCCTTCCAGCGCCGCCATGACATGCTTGCGCGTGGCGACCTCGGTGGCGGTGTACATCCCTGTTTCGCGTTTTACGCGCTGGAGCCATGCCACGCCTTCGGCACCCACGCCCTCGAACCCTCCGGGTTTGGTGCGGGGCTTCCAAAGTCCGGCGCGGAAAATCCGCACGCCTTCGGCGGCCAGTTCGCGGGCGGTTTCGATCACCTGCTCTTCGGTTTCGGCGCTGCACGGTCCCGCGATGACCAGCGGGCGCCGGGGATCGAGTCCCGGAAAATTGATGGGTTGCAAATCTTTCATATCAGTTCTGTTTGAATTATTGTCGTTTGTCTTGTCTCTGTCTTTTCGCGTCATTCGCAGCCTGCCGCCTCGTTTGCGTCTCTGTCCCCGCCCGCCGCGAAAATCGGGTCCTATGTCCTTCCGCTCAGATTTCGGGATTGGGATATTCGGCATATTCGCCCAGAATCCGGAAATCGCTGGTCAGCGGCCGGGCCGCATCGACCGCCTGCCGGTACCGCATCGGGTCGTCGAAGGTCACGTCCACGTAAAACCGGTATTCCCATTCGCGTCCGATGATCGGCAGCGACTGTATTTTCGTGAGGTTGATTCCGTAGAAGGATAACAGCGTCAGCACTTTCGAGAGGCTCCCCTGCGCGTGGGGCAGTGTGAATACCAAAGACGCTTTGTCGGTGCGGGCCGGATCGGTGAACTCCGCCGCGCGGCTGCGGTCGGCCAGTACCAGAAAACGGGTGAAGTTGTGCTTGTTGGTCTCGATGCCGCGTTCGAGGATTTCGAGTCCGTAGAGTTCCGCGGCTTCGGCGCCGCAGATGGCCGCCGTGCCGGCGAGCCGCTGGCCGGCGATTTCGCGGGCGCTTCCCGCCGTGTCGTCGCGCTCGACGACTTTCATCGCGGGCCGGGCCTTGAGGTATTCGCCGCACTGCATCAGGGCGATCGGGTGCGAATGCACCTCGCGGATGTCTGTGACCCGCTGTCCCGGAAGCGCCGCCAGCACGTGCGAGATGCGGAGCTTGTACTCGCCGATGACCGCCAGCGTGCTGCGGCGCAGCAGTTCGTGGTTGGGCAGCAGGCTTCCGGCAATGGTGTTCTCGATGGCCGCCACTCCCAGCAGCTCGGCGTCGGCCGCCATGCAGGCGAACTGCTCGTCGAAACTCACGCAGGGCAGCACCTCGACCTCTTCGCCGGGGAAACTTCCGTGCGCCGCGGTCTCGTGGAAACAACCCGCTATCCCCTGTATCGTTATCCGTTTCATCTTCTGAATCGCATTAAAAAATCCCGCTCTTCTACAGAACGGGATCCTTCGTGTTTTCACTCTATTGTTTTATACAGTTAATTGCATGCCATCCCGCTTCTTCCCTTGCTATAAAAGAAAAAGTAAAAGAAATAATATGCAAAACCGTAAAGTCTCATTG
This sequence comes from Alistipes sp. DJF_B185, assembly GCF_964250025.1. Classification (NCBI taxonomy): domain Bacteria; kingdom Pseudomonadati; phylum Bacteroidota; class Bacteroidia; order Bacteroidales; family Rikenellaceae; genus Alistipes; species Alistipes sp. DJF_B185. The sequence goes on along the minus strand of NZ_CAXUDY010000006.1, from coordinate 25,492 downwards.
TCTCCTTGGTGGATTAACCTCTGGCAAATGTAGTGAAATATTCCCGGAATCCAAATTTTCAGCCCTGTTTTTTGCCTGCCGCGGCCAGTTTGCGTGCTTTGAAACGCTTCTTGAACTGCTGGCGGCGTCCGAACAGAAGCCTGAAAAACGTGCCCCGCAGCAGCGTGTCGTCCATATCCCACTGCCGCGTTTCGGCGTAGCGGTCGAGGATGTATAGAAACGCCACGGCCGGGCAGCTCAGCCGCCGCAGGTTGATCATGCACTCGTCGGGGCGTAGCGGCCGCCGGAGGAATTTCATGCGGTTTATGTCGATCAGCTGGAAATCGTAGCGTCCCGTTGCTTCGTCGTGCCGCCAGAGGATGTTGGTCTGATTGAAATCCTCGTGGCAGATCCCTTTTTCGTGCAGCCGGACGGTGAAACGGGCGAATGCTGCGAGCACGGGCAGCGAATCGGAGGTCGGGAACCGTTCCGTAGCCGCCGTGAGCGGTGTGAAGTCCGACCGGCGGGATACGAAATAGGTCTCCGTTATCAGCCCGCTGCGGCGGTATTCGCTCCATGCGACGGGTTCGGGCGTGTCGATTTCCAGCTCGCGCAGGCGCAGGGCGTGTTCGTAGGCGCGGCGGGCCTTGCTCTTGCGGAAAAACGAGTACATGACGGCATTGAACGCGCTGGGCCGTTTGTAACGCTTGACCACGAGCCGTTCGCCTCCGATGTCGAAGGCGCGTATCTGATTGCGGCCGTCATGAAGCACTTCGCCCGACACCGGGAAAAGCTCCGGAAGCTGCCGGACGAACTGCCGCAGGTGTTCCATGCCGGGATTGACCGTAATTTTCATGTCCGTATTCATTTACACGGCAAAGTTACGGCAAACGATCGGTTTGGATAGTCCATTTTGGGCGCAGTATTGGCTGATTGGGTGGCAATCGGGCTTCGGATTGTTTGTTTTGTCGCTTTTCGTCTGCCTGAAGTGACCGCCCCTTCCGGAGACTTCCGCATGGGACGCGGCGTCTCGGCGGCCGGCGGACCCCAGCGTGCGTCTCCGCATTTGGCATCTCGGCAGCCTGCCCACCCCAGCGTGCATCTCCGCATTTGGCGTCTCGGCAGCCAACGCCCCCTCCCGGCCTGCATCTTTCGCATTGGGCATCTCCGCAGCCGGCGGACCGCTGCCGTCCGCTCCGCCTGTTCCCTGACGGCCTTCAGGCCTTTCCGCTGAAATGAAAAAAGGATTACGTGTCACGTAATCCTTGCTTTGCGAGCTGTTGACGAGGATTGAACTCGTGACCTCTTCCTTACCAAGGAAGTGCTCTACCACTGAGCTACAACAGCAACATTTCTCATTCGAGTGGTGCAAAAGTACATAAGAAAAATGAAAAGACCAAAAATTTGTGCGGTTTTCACAATTATTTTCTATCTTTACTTTTGAATTATAACTCTAAACCCATGAAACGTATACTGATAATAGGCGCCGGAGGCCAGATAGGTTCCGAGCTGACGGTTTACCTGCGCAAAATCTACGGCGACCGCAACGTCGTCGCCACCGACATGCGCGAATGCAAGGCTCTCGGCGAAGCGGGGCCTTTCGAAGTGCTCAACGCCCTCGACGCTACGGCCATGGCCTCGGTGGTCGCCCGTTACCATATCGACTCGATCTTCAACCTCGTGGCGCTGCTCTCGGCCGTTGGCGAGCGCAATCCCCAGATGGCGTGGAACGTCAACATGGGTGCGCTGAACAACTCGCTCGAAGTGGCCCGCCAGCACCACTGCGCGCTCTTCACGCCCAGCTCGATCGGCGCCTTCGGCCCCACCTCGCCCAAGGACCGGACCCCGCAGGATACCATCATGCAGCCCACGACGATCTACGGCATCTGCAAGGTCACGGGCGAAATGCTGGGCAACTACTACCACCACAAATACGGCGTCGATACCCGCTCGGTGCGTTTTCCGGGCATTATTTCGAACGTCACGCTGCCCGGCGGCGGCACGACCGACTATGCGGTCGAGATCTACTACGAGGCCATCCGCTCCGGGCGGTTCACCTGCCCCGTGCCGCCGGACGTCTATATGGACATGATCTACATGCCCGACGCGCTGCGCGCCTGCGTCGAACTGATGGAGGCCGATCCCGCGAAACTCGTTCACCGCAACAGCTTCAACATCGCCTCGATGAGCTTCACGCCGGAGATCATCTGCGCCGAGATCAGGAAGCGTCTGCCCGATTTCACGATGGATTACGACGTCGATCCCGTCAAGAAGGAGATCGCCGAGAGCTGGCCCAATTCGCTGGACGACACCTGCGCCCGCGAGGAGTGGGGCTGGAAACCCGAATGGGACCTTTCGCGCATGACCGACGACATGCTGGCGCACATCCGGACGAAACTGGCGGCCGAATGAGTCGGCGCAGCGGCGCCCTGAGATACCCCGTGTCTCCGGGACCTCTTCGAGTTGGGACGGCGCGCCGCTCTCCGGGAGTGCGGACCTGTAACCGAAAGTTATGACGACGAGACGGATTTTACGGATCATAGCCCTTTTTGTGCTGTTGCTGATAGCTGCTGTTATCGGCGGGAGTTTCTACATGCTCGGCTTCTCGCTGCGCCCTGAAGAGACGATGCGGGCGAAAAATGCGACGGCCTATGAATATATGTACGCCGAGTATCCTTTCCTGCGTCCGTGGACGGACAGCCTCGAACGGGCCGGAGCGTTGCGCGATACGGTGATCGTCGATCCGCAGGGCGTGCGGCTCCATGCGCTCTACGCCGCGGCTCCCGAACCGACCGACCGCACGGCCGTCATCGTCCATGGATATACCGACTGCGCCGTGCGGATGCTGATGATCGGCTACCTCTATAATCACGACCTGCGTTACAACGTGCTGCTGCCCGACCTGCACTACCACGGGCGGAGCGAAGGCCGGGCGATCCGCATGGGCTGGCTCGACCGGCTGGATGTGCTGCGCTGGATGGAGGTCGCCGACACCCTCTTCGGCGGCAATACGCAGATGGTCGTTCACGGTATCTCGATGGGCGCCGCCACGACGATGATGGTTGCGGGCGAGTCGCAGCGCCCCTATGTGAAGTGTTTTGTCGAGGACTGCGGCTACACGAGCGTCTGGGACGAGTTCTCGAACGAGCTGAAAACCTCGTTCGGACTTCCCGCATTCCCGCTGATGTACACTGCGAGCTGGCTCTGTGATCTAAAATACGGCTGGAATTTCCGCGAGGCTTCGGCGCTGGCGCAGGTGGCCAAGTGCGAACTTCCGATGCTCTTCATCCACGGCGACGCCGACGATTACGTGCCTACGTGGATGGTCTATCCGCTCTATGAAGCCAAGCCGGGCGAAAAGGAGCTGTGGCTCGTTCCCGGAGCCGGACACGCCTACTCCTACCGGGACAACAGGGAGGAATACACCGCCGTCGTCCGGGCGTTCGTCGGAAAATACGTCCGCTGATTCCGCGGCCGCCCGGTCCGTGCTGGAGCCGTAACCGCCTCGGACCGCATGGACTCCGATCGGTCGCAGGAGACCGGTCCGCCGATCCGACAACGGCTGCGGTCCCGATAACAGTGCTGGCCTGACAACGGTGCAGCCCTCAAAGGGACCGCAGCTCTGAAAACGGTGCCGAACCCGAAATCGGCTGCGGTCCTGACAACGGTGCGCCCCGCATGAAACCCCAAGGCCGGAACTTCTCTGAAGTTCCGGCCTTGACATCTTCCGGATTTGCGGACCGTTCCCGGAAGTGCCGGGAAGAGGGGCGGCCGCGAAAATCCGCCTATCCGGGGCGCCTAATTGGAGGCGAGCTTTTTCACCGTTCCGGAGAACGATCCCGTCACCAGATAGGGCATCGGGTGGTCGTCGCCCGTCGAGAACGACACTTCGTAGTCCGTTCCGTTCGACGTTTTCAGGGTCAGCGAACCGTTGGTCATCGGGGCATGGGGCGTGCGGCCGCTGTAGAACCACGTGTTCACGGCCCGGAGATTTCCGCCGCCGAGCTCTTCCCGTGTGCCGGGCAGGAAGCCGGGCGTGTCGTCCGAGGTCGCTTTGTAGGTGCCCGACGGAATGTATTCCTGCCCCGGAGCCGTTTTCAGCCTGAACCAGAGGTAGTAACCCGTCGCGCCCTGCGTCGCGTAGCACTCCTTTTCGTAGAAGTGCAGGTCCCAGCGGTCGTACCGGGCCGTACATTCGTCCGTGATCTTCTTGATCGAAACCACCGGCGCGTCGGCGTTCATCGCATAGTCGGCATTCAGTTTCGAGTCGCCGCGGTAAGAGTCGTTTATGCGGTTTTCGAATTCGAGCGCTCCGCGGTAGCTGACGCGCAGCGTGCTGTCGTCTTCGTCGATGAACTCCGCCTTGATCGTGGTGATGCCGTTGTCGGTCTTGATTCGCATCTTTCCGCCGACGATGGCGTGGGGCGTTGTGGAACCCTCCTCTTCGTCAGGCTCGTTCCAATAGGTGCCGAACAGAGCCGGCATGCCGAAGGAATCGGTTCCGAGAAATCCCTCGATGAATACGCCTGCCTTGTTGTCGGTGGATTTGCCGATGGTGTATTCGCCGTCCAGCGGACGCGCGCTTTTCGGATCGGTCGCCAGTACGCTCAGGAAGTCGATGTCGAGCCGGTACTTGTAGGGCGCGGCATCGGCCTGATCGAGGTCTGCGTCGGTCAGCACCAGATAGTAGTCGCCGGCCGCGTCGCCCCAGTAGGTGTGGTAATAGGTGCCGTAGGCGTGGGGGAGTGCGAGGTAATCGGGATCGGTCTCTTTGCCGTCTCCGCCGTTTTCATTGTCGTCGTTGCTGCATGCGGCGAAGGCCGTCAGGGCCAGCGCGGCGGTCAGGAGCAGTGATTTTCTGAAGATCTGCATAGGTCGTAACGTATTTGGGGATTAGTTTTTGAATCCGGGTTTTCCGGTGTAGGTGAACGAAAACGTCTCTTCGGCCCCGTCGTCGCGGAGCGTTCCCTCTATCTTCCAGCTTTCGCCGACAGTCGAGACGGTGAACGATCCCGACGTGGCGACGTAGGTGGCTTCGTCTGTTTTCCAGTAGGTGCCGGCGGCCCGGCCGCTCTGGGAGATGTAGCCTGAGCGGAACGTGAAGGTTTCGTTGGCGTATTTTCCCGCTTCCGAGCGCAGGTCGATCGTGTATTTGCCGTCGCTGGGCAGCGGCGCCGCTGGATCGGCGGCCGGCACGCTGCGGAGCTGCGAATGCAGTTCGACCCTTTCGTTGCCGCCGCGGAGCATGTAAGTGTCGGCCGCAATGCCGTAGTCGTCGGGATAGTAGTCGCCGAAGACCATCGACAGCCGTTCGTACACGACCGGGTCTTCCTCCCCGGATTCGTTTGCGAAGGCCAGCGCGCCGCTCCACGAGAACGAGAGGGTGGTTTTGTCTCCGTCGGTCACCTCTCCCGACAGGGTGAAGGTCCCGTCGCCCGATGCCGCGGGCGCGAGCGTCATGCTGCCCGCACGGATCGCGAACTTCGTTTTCTGCCCGGCCTGATTCGCGCTCCGGACCTCGACGCCGCTTTTGACGGTTTCCCACGAGGATGCCTCCGGCGCGAACGTTCCCGCCCGGCGGGTCTCCGCCGCCGTGTAAACGCCCGCTTCGGGCATCGCGGCGGAGGGTTTGGGGGCTTTGACGCTCGTCAGATCCGCCTCCAGCACGTCTCCGTCCGCATTGGTCAATGTCAGACGGTAATTGCCCTCTCCGGTTTGGTATTTGTCTCCGAGGTAAACCGCCTGCGAGACGGTCGAGAACTCGATGGTATAATTTACGGCCCGCACGGGCGGCTCCTTCTCCTTGTCGTCGGAACAGGACGCGGAAGACAGTACTGCGGCCGCCAGCAGCGGCAGCAGCAAGGTTTTTTCTATTCTCTCCATAATTAACCTGATTTGATTGTGATTGGTCCGGCATCGGCATAGTGCCGCTCGGCAGCAAAAATAGAAATACCCCCTTTCTTGTCAAAACAAAGCCGGGGGTCAAATCGGGTGTGGGGCGTTGCTGTTAAGTACTTGTTATTTAGTCCGATGACTCTGTCCGGTCCCGCCCGGACCGGGGTATATCCGATGTCTCCGCGTCGCTTTGCGTCCGGAATTCCGCGCCCTTGCGACTCTTTTCTCCGGAGCTGCCGTTTTCCGGCAACGCATGCCGGAAACGAAAGAAACCCGGTCTCGAAAGACCGGGTTTCTTTGTCGGAATGTTGCGGATTAAGCCTTGCCGGCCGAACCCAGCACGCTCTCGCACTTGTGCATGTAGAGTTTCTTCAGCTCGTCGCGGGCCGGACCCAGATATTTGCGGGGGTCGAACTCGGCGGGCTGGTCTACGAAGATCTTGCGGATGGCTGCGGTCATCGCCAGACGGCCGTCCGAGTCGATGTTGATCTTGCAGACGGCGCTCTTGGCAGCCTTGCGGAGCTGCTCTTCGGGAATGCCTACGGCATCCTTCAGCGCACCGCCGTGCGTGTTGATGATCTTCACGTACTCCTGCGGAACCGACGACGATCCGTGCAGCACGATGGGGAAGCCCGGAAGCTCCTTCTCGATCTCGGCCAGAATGTCGAAACGCAGTTCGGGCGGAACGAGGATGCCCTCGGCGTTGCGGGTGCACTGTTCGGGCTTGAACTTGTTGGCGCCGTGCGAGGTGCCGATCGAGATGGCCAGCGAATCTACGCCGGTCTTGGATACGAAATCCACGACGTCCTTGGGATCGGTGTAGGTGTGGTGCTCGGCCGAAACCTCGTCCTCCACACCGGCCAGTACGCCCAGCTCGCCTTCTACCGTCACGTCGAACTGGTGTGCGTAGTCGACCACCTGCTTGGTGAGCGCCACGTTCTCCTCATAGGGGAGGTGCGAACCGTCGATCATCACCGACGAGAAGCCCATGTCGATGCAGCTCTTGCAAAGCTCGAACGAGTTGCCGTGGTCGAGGTGCAGAACGATCGGAATGTTCTTGCCCAGCTCCTTGGCATATTCGACGGCGCCCTGAGCCATGTAGCGGAGCAGGGTCTGGTTGGCGTACTTGCGCGCGCCCGACGACACCTGAAGAATTACCGGCGACGAAGCCTCCACGCAAGCCTGAATGATGGCCTGCATCTGCTCCATGTTGTTGAAGTTGAATGCCGGGATGGCATAACCGCCCTTGATGGCCTTTGCGAACATCTCACGGGTGTTCACAAGACCCAAATCTTTGTAGGATACCATAGTAATTTAATTTATGCAGTGAATTGTTTCTCTCGAAAAACCGCACAAATTTAATAAATATTCTAATTAATTGCGCCTGTTCGGGCTATTTTATTCGCCTTTTTGTGAAAAAAATAACAGACGGCCGGAAATTGTTGCGCAATCCGGATTGTTTTTTGTATTTTTGCATGGCTTTAGCTCCGGGGGATTCCCGAATCGCGGACGGGCTTCCGCGCCCCGCGGCGGCCGAAGCGTCGGGGCGGACTGCAAGGATTGCAAGGATATTGATACTACAAACATAAACAAACTACCATTATGGCTGACTTTATTTATCAGGAGCCGTTCCCCGTGGGGGAGGACAAAACCGAGTACCGTCTTTTGACGAAGGATTACGTGAAGGTCGTCGAGTGCGACGGACGTAAAATCCTGAAGGTGGACCCCGCGGGTCTCGAACTGCTGTCGAAGGCCGCCTACGGCGACGTGTCGTTCTATCTGCGCGCCTCGCACCTGCAGAAGCTGCGCAACATCCTCGAAGATCCCGAAGCTACCGACAACGACAAGTTCGTGGCCTACACCATGCTGCTGAATCAGGTCGTTGCGGCCGAGGGCGAGCTGCCGACCTGTCAGGATACCGGCACGGCCATCTGCATCGGCCATAAGGGCGAGGACGTCTACACGGGCGCCGACGACGCCGCGTGCATCTCGAAAGGCGTTTACGAAACCTACAAGGAGCGCAACCTGCGCTATTCGCAGGTCGTGCCCTTCACGATGACCGACGAGAAGAATTCGGGCACCAACCTGCCGGCCCAGATCGACATCTACGGCGGCCGTCCGGGCATGGAATACGAATTCCTCTTCATCACCAAGGGCGGCGGCTCGGCCAACAAAACCTTCCTCTACCAGCAGACCAAGGCGCTGCTGAACGAGGAGTCGCTCACGAAATTCATCAAACAGCATATCTTCGACCTCGGCACGTCGGCCTGCCCGCCCTACCACCTCGCGATCTGCATCGGCGGCACGTCGGCCGAAATGTGCCTTTCGACCGTGAAGAAGGCCTCGGCCGGCTACCTCGACGAGCTGCCCACTTCGGGCAACGAGGGAGGCCGCTGCTTCCGCGACCTCGAATGGGAGGAGAAGGTGCTCAGGATCTGTCAGGAGAGCGGCGTCGGCGCGCAGTTCGGCGGCAAGTACCTCGTACACGACGTGCGCGTGATCCGCGCCCCGCGCCATGCGGCTTCGTGCCCCGTGGCCATCGGCGTCAGCTGCTCGGCGGACCGTAACATCAAGGCCAAGATCACGCCCGACGGCATCTTCCTCGAAGCGCTGGAGAAGAACCCCGCCCGCTTCCTGCCCGCCGAGGCGCCCGCCATGTCGCCCGCCGTGGACATCGACCTCGACGAAGGCATGGACAAGGTCCGCGAAATCCTTACCAAATATCCGATCAAGACGCGCCTGAACCTGAAGGGCACGCTGATCGTGGCGCGCGACATCGCCCACGCCCGCATCAAGCAGATGCTCGACGAGGGCAAGCCCATGCCCGAATACTTCAAGAAGCACCCGGTGTACTACGCGGGTCCGGCCAAGACGCCGGAGGGCATGGCTTCGGGCTCGTTCGGCCCCACGACGGCCGGACGCATGGACCCCTACGTGGATCTGTTCCAGTCGCACGGCGGTTCGCTGGTGATGGTGGCCAAGGGCAATCGCTCGCAGCAGGTCACCGACGCCTGCCGCAAGCACGGCGGTTTCTACCTCGGTTCGATCGGCGGCCCGGCGGCTATTCTGGCCAAGAACTCGATCAAGTCGGTCGAGGTCGTGGACTTCCCCGAACTGGGCATGGAGGCTGTCCGCAAGATCTACGTCGAGAACTTCCCGGCGTTCATCATCGTCGACGACAAGGGCAACGACTTTTTTGCCGATTTCAAACATTAAAAAACGGCCCGGAGATATACTAACGGGCAAAAGTTTACGTTGTAAAATCTGAAGAAAGATTTTATTGTAAGGCTCAATGAGAGATTTCATTGCGAAAATATCCCTGACGGCGCTCTTCGCGCTGGCGATCTTCTCGGCATCGGCTGCCGAGAAGGTCACTTTTGAGGCCAGCTCTCCGCTGACGGTCGCCGTCGGCGAAGCGTTCCGCGTGGAGTTCGCGCTCAACGCCTATCCCGACAAGGGGACGTTCAAGGCGCCTTCGTTCGACGGATTCGACGTGATCGCCGGCCCGGCCGAGTCGTCGGGCCAGTCGATCCAGATCGTCAACGGAGCGATGACCAAAAGCATCAATTACACGATCACCTACGTCCTGCTTCCGCAGGCTGCGGGCAACGTCACCGTCGGGGCTGCCGAAGTCACGGTGGACGGCACCGTCTACCGTTCCAACGCCCTGCCGATCGAGATCGTGAACGAGGGCAAGTCCCCCGGCGCCGGCGGCACGCAGTCCCGGCCGCGCGAGGACTCCTCGCCGGACGTTACGGCGCAGAACCAGATCGCCAAGGACGACATTCTGCTGCGCGCCGTCGTGTCGCGGACCTCGGTCTACAAGGGCGAGCCGCTGCGCGTGACGTTCAAGCTGTACGAGCGGGTGCCGGTCGTGGGATACAACGACGTGAAATTCCCGTCGTTCAACGGATTCTGGGCGCAGGAGCTCAATACCGACAATGCCCGGCGCCAGCGCGAGACCTTCAACGGCAAGGTCTATGAGACGCTCGTGGCCAAGGAGTACCTGCTCTACCCGCAGCAGGCCGGGACGCTCGTGATCGAGCCGGCCGAACTGACGGCCGTGGCGCAGGTCGTGGTGCCGGGACGCCGCAACGTGGATCCCTTCTTCGGGGGCGGTCCCGACTTCGTCAACGTGCCCCGCAAGGTGCAGAGTCCGCGCATCAACATCGCCGTCAAGCCGCTGCCAGCGGGCGCTCCCGCCAGCTTCAGCGGCGCCGTGGGCAGTTTCACGATGGACGCCGTGCTTCCGCAGGAGCGGCTGGCCGCCAACTCCGCGGCGACCTATACGGTGAAGATCTCCGGCACGGGCAACCTTACGTTCGTGCAGGCCCCCAAACTGACGCTCCCCGCTTCGTTCGAGCAGTATAACGTCAAGACCACCGAGTCGATCAACACCTCGGCGGCCGGCATCTCCGGCTACCGCCAGTTCGAATATCCCTTCATCGCGCGCGCCGAAGGCACGTACGAGGTGGAACCCGTCGAATTCAGCTATTTCGACCCGTCGCGCATGCAGTACATGACGCTGAAGTCGAAGGCGCTGGAGCTGGAGATCACGCCCGACGCCAAGGGCGGCGGCGACGCTCTCGTGGTGCAGGGCCGCGGCATGTCGAAGGAGGAGGTCAAGCTGCTCGGACAGGATATCCGCTTCATCAAGCTGGGCAGTCCGCAGCTGCGTTCGGTCCGCGAACCGTTCCTCTTCAGCGCGGCCTACTGGGTGCTGTTCTTCGGCATCCTGATCCTCTTCGCAATGGTCTACGTCGCGCTGCGCCGGCAGATCCGCGAGTCGCAGAACGTGGCCCTGCTGCGGGGCAAGCGCGCCAACAAGGTCGCCGTGCAGCGTTTCCGCGCCGCCAAACGCTACATGGAGGAGCAGAACCGCCATGCGTTCTACGAGGAGATGCTCCGCGCGTTGTGGGGCTACATGAGCGACAAGTTCAACATTCCGGTCGCCAACCTCACGAAAGAGAACGTCCGCGAGGAGCTGCACAAACGGGGCGTCTCGTCCGAAGAGTCGCAGCGTTTCACGGCCATCATCACCAAGTGCGACGAGGCGCAGTATTCGCCGGCCGCATCGGCCCGGATGACCGAGGTCTACGGCGAGGGCGTCGATATCATTTCGCGGATCGAAGCGATGATAAAACGATAGGAACAGCTATGAAAAAACGAATTTCAGTTTGTCTCGTCCTGCTGCTGGGGTGTCTGGCATCCTATGCGCAGGAGCCTGCCGACAGCCTTGCGCAGCCGGCGGCGGAGCAGAGCGAGTCCGCGCCCCGGCCCACGACCGAACAGTTGTGGGACATGGCCAACACGGCCTATATCAACGGCAATTTCCATTCGGCCGCCGAAGTCTACGAAGAGATTCTTTCCCGCGGGGTAAGCTCCGTGAAACTCTACTATAACCTCGCCAATGCCTACTTCAAGGAGGACCGCATTGGCAAGGCCATCCTCTATTACAAACGGGCGCTGCGGCTGGCGCCCGGCAACGACGACATCCGCCACAACCTGAGCGTCGCCGAAGCCCGCACGAAGGACAACATCGAGGACATCCCCGAATTCTTCTTCGTGACGTGGATGCGCGAAGCCCGCCACACGATGAGCTGTACGGCGTGGAGCGTCCTTTCGCTGGTGCTGCTGGCCTGCGCGCTGGCGCTGTTTCTGGTCTACCTGCTGGCCCAGCGGCTTTCGCTGCGCAAGGCCGGGTTCTACGGCACCGTCGTCGCCGTGCTGTTGTGCATGCTGACGACGTGGTTCGCGCTGGGCGAACGCCGCGAGATGCTCGACGACACTTCGGCCGTGGTCATGACCGCTTCTACGGCGGTCAAGAGTTCGCCCGACAAGTCGTCCACCGACCTTTTCGTGCTGCACGAAGGCACGGTCGTGACGATCACGAACCGGCTCGACGACTGGTGCGAAGTGGTGATCGCCGACGGCAAGAAAGGGTGGCTGGAGTGCCGCAAAATCGAAACGATCTGAATGTCTAAATTACTACAGGACGTCGTCGGCGAGTTGTCGAAGCTTCCGGGCGTGGGGCGCCGTACGGCGCTGCGCCTCGCCATCCACATCCTGCGCATGGAGCGGGAGTCGGTGGCCGAAATGACGGAGAGCATCGACCGTTTCCGCAATGACGTGAAATACTGCGCCGAGTGCAACAACCTTTCGGACGAGGAGGTGTGCCCGATCTGTCTGGACGACGAGCGCGACCGGACCACGATCTGCGTCGTGGAGCAGGTCGCCGACGTGCTCTCGATCGAGAATACCCACCAGTACAAGGGGCTCTACCACGTGCTGGGCGGGGTCATTTCGCCGATGCAGGGCATTTCGCCTTCGGATCTGAAGATCGACCTGCTGACCGAACGCATCGCCCGCGGCGGCGTGAAGGAGGTGATCCTCGCCATTTCGACTTCGGTCGAGGGCGAGACGACGCTCTTCTACCTGATGAACCGCCTGCGGCAGTTCCCCGGCGTGAAAGTCACCTCGATCGCCCGCGGCATCGGCTTCGGCGACGAGCTGGAATACGTCGACGAGCTGACCATCACGCATGCTTTGCGGAACCGCCGCGAAGTCGAATGATTCGCGGCCCGATAAATAAACGGTACGAAAAATGAAAAGAGGAATAATGACCCTCGCGGCGTTGGCCGCCATGTTGTGGAGCCTGCCCGCTGCGGCGCAGGAGGAATACCGGCAACCCGCGCTGGAGAATCCCGAATCGTGGAGCGTCGTGGTGATCCCCGACCTGCAGGGATATGCCAAGAACGAAGCCAGCCAGCCCATCGCCCGCCTGATGACGGCGTGGATCGCCGACAACATCGAGCGGCTGAACGTTCGGATGGTGCTCTGCGTGGGCGACGTGGTCGAGCAGAACGACCGCATCGGCAACGGTTTTTCAGGCGATCTGACCTCGGTGCGCCAATGGCAGGGCATGGCCGATGCGTTCGACGTGCTGGACGGCCGCGTGCCCTATCTGGTCGCCACCGGCAACCACGACTACACCTATACCCGCAGCGGCGCGCGGCGCACGCACCTGAACGAATATTTCCCGATCGGCCGCAACCCGCTCAACGCGGCGGCGATCTGTCAGTTCGGACTCGATTCGGACGAGAATCCCGCCGTCGAGAACTGCGCCTTCGAACTGAAGGCCCCCGACGGCAAGGACTACCTTTTCCTGAATATGGAGTTCGCGCCCCGCGATACGGTGATGAAGTGGGCGCAGCAGGTGGCGGGGCTGGAGGAGTACGCCGATCACCGGATCGTGCTGATGACCCACGCTTACCTCGATGCCAAGGACCAGCGGCTGTCCGGTCCCTGCAAGGTGACGAGCTACGAGCCGCTGGTGCGCAACGGCAGGATCGTGAAGATCAAGGGACTGCCGCTTCCCGACGCCAGCAACGGCGAGGAGCTCTGGCAGAAACTGGTCCGCCCGGCTTCCAACATCGAACTGGTGGTCTGCGGCCACATTTCGGGAAGCGGGTTCCGCACCGACAGAAACAGCGCCGGAAAAGACGTACACCAGATGCTCTTCGACGCGCAGTCGATGGGCGGCGGTTACGAGGGTAACGGCGGCGACGGCTGGATACGCATTCTGGAGTTTATGCCCGACGGCGTGACGGTGAAGGCGACGACTTTCTCGCCCCTGTTCGCCATTTCGCCCACTACGCGGCAGTTCGCTTGGATGCGCGACGCGAAGAACGAATTTACGTTCCGCTTCAGCAAATAAGACCCGGGTACGGGATCGTACCCAATTTAAAATAGTTTCAGTTATGGAATTTCTGACAAACGACAAACTCACGATCGTGGGCGCGGCCGGTATGATCGGCTCGAACATGGCCCAGACGGCGCTGATGATGCGCCTTACGCCGAACATCTGCCTGTATGACCCGTACGCTCCCGCGCTCGAAGGCGTGGCCGAGGAGCTTTATCACTGCGCGTTCGAAGGGGTGAACATCACTTGGACGAGCGATATCAGGGAGGCTCTTACGGACGCTTCGTATGTCGTTTCGTCGGGCGGCGCGGCGCGCAAGGCGGGCATGACGCGCGAAGACCTGCTGAAAGGCAATACCGAGATCGCCGCGCAGCTGGGCAAGGACATCAAGACCTACTGCCCCGGTGTGAAGCATGTGGTCGTGGTTTTCAATCCCGCCGACATCACGGGACTGGTAACGCTGATCTATGCGGGCATCCGTCCCTCGCAGCTTTCGACCCTTGCCGCGCTGGACAGCACGCGCCTGCGTTCGGAGCTGGCCAAGTATTTCAAGATTTCGCCCGACGAAATCCGCAACTGCCGCACCTACGGCGGCCACGGCGAGCAGATGGCCGTCTTCGCCTCGACGACGCTCGTCGCCGGACGTCCCCTTTCGGAGCTGATCGGCCATGAAATGCCCGAAGGCGACTGGCACGACCTGCAGCAGCGTGTGATTCAGGGCGGCAAGCATATCATCGACCTGCGCGGCCGCTCGTCGTTCCAAAGCCCGGCCTACCTGTCGATCTGCATGATCGCTGCGGCCATGGGCGGCAAGCCGTTCGGCTATCCGGCCGGCGTATTCGTGCACAACGATGAGTTCAAGCATATCCTGATGGCGATGGAGACCCAGATCACCAAGGAGGGCGTCAGCTACAAGAACGTGCAGGGCACGGCCGAGGAGAACAAGACCCTCGCCGCCAGCTACGAACACCTCTGCAAACTGCGCGACGAGGTGATTTCGATGGGTATCATCCCGCCCGTGGAGGAATGGCGCAGCCTGAATCCGCACCTGAAATAGAGGCGGCGAGCCGTATGAAAAAGGGAAGGACTTTCCGAAAGTCCTCCCTTTTTCTGTCGTCAGGCTGCGCCCGTGCTTCGTCTCAGGGCTTCGCCTGAAATACGGCCCGCAGTTCGCCGTCGCTCAGCAGGAGCAGCATCGGTCCGTCCATATCGTAGTGCGTCGTCGATTCGAGCGCCTTGGTGAACGCGTCCTCCTGCTCCATGCCGGGGCATACCATCATCGTCGATGCCAGCGGCCCGATCTTCAGCGCGCCCTTCTCGGTCGCTTCGTACCTCCCCATGATGCGGTTGCAGGCGCCGATGCCCGCGATGCGGTTCTCTTCGGCCAGAAACGTAAGCGTGAATTTGCCCTCTTCGGGTTTGACGGCCTTGCCGCCCAGCTGAATGAGCTGCCATTCGGTGCCGACGAGCGGCCTGCGGTTTTTCTTCTGGTAGGAACGGCAGCTGCAGCACCCTGCGGCGAGGGCCGCAACGGCGGCGAGGGCCGCGATTTTCAGCAAAATCTTCATAGTATATTATTATATATGTGTTGTGCAAATATAGGGAATAAATCGTACCTTTGTGTAAAATTTGAAAAATACCCGTTATGAAGAAGATTATCGCATCGCCCCATGCGCCCAAAGCCGTGGGACCCTACTCGCAGGCCGTCGAAGCCGGCGGCGCGCTCTATGTTTCGGGCCAGCTTCCGATCGACGGCGCCACCAGTAAAATGGACGAAGGCGTCGAAGCCCAGACGCACCGGTCGCTTACGAACCTGCGCCACATCCTCGAAGAGGGCGGCTATACGCTCGGCGACGTGGTCAAGACCACCGTCCTGCTGCAGAACATCGGCGATTTCGCCGCGATGAACGCCGTTTACGCCCGGTTCTTTACCGAGCGGATGCCCGCCCGCGTGTGCTATCAGGTGGCGGCGCTTCCGATGGGCGCGCTGGTCGAGATCGACGCCGTGGCGGTGAAGTAGCCGGTGCTTTTCTGGGCCGCGGTCCGCACGCCGAAACCGGCGCCGCGGGTTTCCGCCGGCCGATAAATGCGTCTCACGTATGCGGGGCGCATCTTTTACACCTTTTGTAAATAACTTGTGGATAAAATTGGTGTGCGTCGCTGGTTTTTTCCATATAAAAGAGTCATTTTTGTAAAACCGGACTTTGTCCGTTCCGACGCTAAAATTCTGAAATAAAGTAATATAGTCATGTCAAAAGCCGCAAAACCCGTGGCGCCGCAGAAAGTCGAATACAACGATGCGGTCGCCGAGTCGAAAAAGTATTTCGAAGGGGACGACCTCGCCGCAACGGTGTGGGTCAGCAAGTACGCCCTCAAGGACTCTTTCGGCAATATTTACGAAACGTCGCCCAAGCAGATGCACGAGCGTATCGCCGCCGAGATCGAGCGCATCGAACGCAAGTATCCCGATCCGATGAGCAAGGAGGAGGTGTTCGAGCTGCTCGACCATTTCCGGTACGTGATTCCGCAGGGCGGCCCGATGACGGGTATCGGCAACAACTTTCAGGTGGCCTCGCTCTCGAACTGCTTCGTGATCGGCCATAAGAACCCGGCCGACTCGTACGGCGGCATTTTCCGCATGGACGAGGAGCAGGTGCAGCTGATGAAGCGCCGCGGCGGCGTGGGGCACGACCTTTCACACATCCGTCCCACGGGCAGCCCCGTGCTGAACTCGGCCCTCACCTCCACGGGTATCGTTCCGTTCATGGAGCGCTATTCCAACTCGACGCGCGAAGTGGCGCAGGACGGCCGCCGCGGAGCGCTGATGCTCTCGCTGTCGATCAAGCATCCCGACGCCGAGCGTTTCATCGACGCCAAGGTCGATACGGGCAAGGTCACGGGCGCCAACGTCTCGATCAAGATCGATGACGAATTCATGCGCGCAGCGATCGCAGGCAAGAAGTACCACCAGCAGTTCCCGATCAAGTCGGACCATCCCAAATACGAGCAGGACATCGACGCCAAGAAACTCTGGGATAAAATCATCCACAACGCATGGAAGTCGGCCGAGCCGGGCGTGCTGTTCTGGGATACGATCATCCGCGAGAGCGTGCCCGACTGCTATGCCGACGAGGGCTTCGTGACGGTTTCGACCAACCCCTGCGGCGAGATTCCGCTCTGCCCCTACGATTCGTGCCGCCTGCTGGCGATGAACCTGCTGAGCTATGTGGACAACCCCTTCACCAAGGAGGCGAAGTTCAATTTCGACAGGTTCAAGGCGCATGTCGGCAAGGCCATGCGCATGATGGACGACATCATCGACCTCGAACTGGAGAAGGTCGAGCAGATCATCGCCAAGATCGCCGCCGACCCCGAAGACGAGGAGGTCCGCCGCGTGGAGCTGGAGTTGTGGAAGAAGATCCGCACCATGGCGCAGAAGGGCCGCCGCACGGGTCTCGGCATCACGGCCGAGGGCGATATGCTCGCGGCGCTGGGGCTGCTTTACGGCTCGGACGAGGCGATCGCTTTCGCCGTCGAGGTGCAGAAGACGCTGGCCGTCGAAGCCTACCGCGCTTCGGTCCGGATGGCCGCCCAGCGCGGAGCGTTCCCGATCTACGACGCTTCGAAGGAGAAGAACAACCCGATGATCGCCCGCATCCGCGAGGCCGATCCGGAGCTGTATGCCGAAATGGAGAAGAACGGCCGCCGCAATATCGCCATGCTGACCATCGCCCCGACGGGCACCACGTCGCTCATGTCGCAGACCACGTCGGGCATCGAACCGGTGTTCCGTACGGTCTACAAGCGTCGCCGCAAGATCAACCCTTCGGACCATGACACGCACGTCGATTACGAGGACGAAACGGGCGAAAAGTTTCAGGAGTACAACGTCTACCACCACAATTTCGTCAAGTGGCTGGACGCGAACGGATACGATACGTCGAAACTGGAGACCATCTCGGATGCCGAGCTGAACGAGTGGGTGGCGGCTTCGCCCTACCACGGCGCCACGGCCAATGACATCGACTGGGTTGCGAAAGTCAAGATGCAGGGTGCGATCCAGAAATGGGTGGACCATTCGATCTCGGTGACGGTGAACCTGCCGAACAATGTCTCCGAAGCGCTCGTCGCCGACGTGTACCGCACGGCTTGGGAGTGCGGCTGCAAGGGCGTTACGGTTTACCGCGACGGCTGCCGCGACGGTGTGCTGCTCGACAAGGCCTCCAAGAACAAGAAAAAGAAGTGCGAGGGGCATCCCGGCGAAGTGGCGAAGCGTCCCAAGTCGATTCCTGCCGACATCGTGCGGTTCAAGAACGGCACCGAGGACTGGATCGCCTTCGTGGGACTTCAGGACGGACGTCCCTACGAGGTCTTCACGGGTAAGATCGAGGAGGACGCCATGTATATTCCCCGCAAGATCAACAAGGGCTTCATCATCAAGGTCCGCGAGGACGACGGCACCAAGCGTTACGACTTCCAGTATACCGACCGTTACGGTTATACGAATACCATCGGCGGCATCTCGCGTCTGTTCGACGAAGAGTTCTGGAACTACGCCAAACTCATTTCGGGCGTATTGCGCCACGGCATGCCGATCGAGAAGACCGTTTCGCTCATCGAGTCGCTCCATCTGGACAGCGAGTCGATCAACACATGGAAGACGGGCGTCTGCCGTGCGCTGAAGCAATATATCGTGGACGGCACCAAGTCGAAAGGCAAATGTCCGAGCTGCGGACAGGAGAATATGGCCTACCAGAACGGCTGTCTGACCTGTATGTCGTGCGGTTATTCGAAATGCGGCTGATCTGAAAAGATTTGATATTGAGATTAAAAGGCTGGAAACGTATGTTTTCGGCCTTTTTTAGTCGCTTTCGGCTCTGTTTTTGCGTTTCATGCTGTCGATGAATGGATTTTGAAAAATTAATTTATAATTTTACAACTGGGAATAACTAATGTTAGCTATGAAAAAACTTATTCTAATTCTTGCGGTCGTGGCATTCGCGACGACGGCATGGGCGCAGGAGACGCCCAAAAAACCGAGCTTTGCAGGTTTTGTGTCCAATGGATTTTGGGATAACTGGGAGATGTCGCTGGGCGGCGGTGTAGGCACTGCCCTGACGAACGGCTCCAATTCGGGGTCTTTCGGAAAACGTCTCGGATTCGAAGCGAACTTTTCGCTTGTAAAATGGGTGCATCCTGTAGTAGGTATGCGTCTGCAGCTGCAGGGCGGTCAGTTTGCCAACTATGACGCCGATCTGGGCAAACTCAAGTGGCCTTACCTCTTCGTGCATTCCGACTTTATGCTTAACTTCTCGAACTGGGCGGGCGGTTACCGCGACGACCGGGCCTATTATCTGGTGCCGTTCGTAGGCTTCGGTTATCTGGCTACGAACTTCACGGACAAGAGCCAAGAGGACAATATGACCGGCACGCATCAGGCTTTCGCATTCTCTTACGGTCTGCTCAACAAATTCCGCTTGTCACGTTCGTTCGACTTCAATATCGAGCTGAAAGGCATGCTGGCGCCTTCGCGCGTATGCCCCGCGAAGACGGACGGTTCCTACCTGTTCGGCTTCAGCGCTACTGCGGGCTTCACCTACCGCTTTAACAAGCGCGGCTGGCAGCGCGGCGTAGCGGGCTATACGGCTGCCGACATTCAGGCGTTCCAAGACGCCGTTGCCGCAAGCATGGCCGCTGTCGAAGCCGCCGAGCTTGAGAACGCCCAGCTGGCTCAGCAGCTCGCCGCCGCTCAGGCGCAGGCTGCCGCCGCTCAGAACGCCGCCGCCGATGCCGCGGCAGCTGCTGCCGTCGCAACGGTTGTCGCCGCCGACGAAGCCGCTTTGGCCGACACTTCGATCATTCTCTTCGATTACAGCATGTCGGTGCTGACGCCGCAGGAGAAGACGCGTCTGGAGCTGATTGCCGAGCAGATCAAGAGCGGCTCGAAGGATGCCGTTTACCAGATCGTGGGTCACGCCGACCAGCAGACGGGTACCGCTGCCGGCAACAAGCGCGTCGCCGAGCACCGCGCCAAGCGGGTTTACGACTTCCTCGTATCGAAGGGCGTGAATCCCAAGCAGTTGAATTACGAGGGCAAGGGCAACTCCCCCGATCCCTTCAAGAAGGTTCAGGCCGCCAACCGCGCCGCGATTATCCAGTAATCCCCGCGGGACGGAATGACCGGTTCGCCCGGTCGGCCCGGCCGGATAAAAAAAAAGGATGCGCCTTTACAGGCGCATCTTTTTTTTGTGTGATCCGGAGCGGGGCGGAAAGTATGCCCCGGCATTTTCCGTGTTTCTCAGGCAGTCAGTCTGTTTCAGTCTGTCTCAGTCTGTCTCAGTCTGTCTCAGTCTGTCTCAGTCTGTCTCAGTCTGTCTCAGTCTCAGCCCTAGCCCCAGCCTTTTCGTGTGTCCGTATTTTTGTCGTATCTCCTGTATTTTCCGTGCCTGCCGTGTTCTTATCTCTCTTATTTGCCGTTGCTCCGGTATTTCCCGAATCTCTCGTACCTCCCGTATCTTCCGTTCCTTCCGTACCGGAAATCTACCTGATAATCACCGCATTGACGATCCGGACGCCGGAACGCCGGTTCAGCTCCTCCTTGAGCGCTTCGCGCTGGTAGAAGAGTTCCGAACGAAGCACGCTCGACTGGATGCGGGCATAGAGAATGTGGTTTTCCAGCTTCAGTTCCGTGGTGAAGTCTGCGGCGCGGTCGCCCACGACGGCGCGCCATGTGTCGGGCAGCTTTCCTTCGGCGACTTTGGCCGCGACATAGGGGCGTTTGAAAAACTCTTCCAGCAGGTCGCCCATCAGCATCGTCTTGGTCCGTCTCATCGCGCTCCCTCTTTTCCGTCGGATGTTTTGTCTGCCGTATCTGTCACGCAGGCGTCCTGTCCGCCGGATTTTTCGCCTGCGGACGCCGCGTTGCGTAAATCCTCCGAAACTTCGCCTTGCACCGCTGCCGTCCGGATTCCTTCCGCAGACCCAGCCTCCTGCGGCCCGGCATGCCGCGTTCGGTCCGCTGCTTCCTTCGTGCTCTCTTCGGCCGGAAGCTGCCCGCCGCAAGCCGGCGCTCCGGCCGTTGCGGTCTCCTGCCCGATGCCGCCGTTTTCGACCGTGAAGAGGGAGTACGCCCCGCCGGCCTTGTCCAGAATCCGGCGCAGACGGGTGGGGTTGCAGTCCGTAATGACGATCTGCCCGAACGAATCTTCCGACACCAGCCGTATGAGCTGTTCCACGCGCCCCGCGTCGAGCTTGTCGAACAGGTCGTCGAGCAGCAGGATCGGCTTCTCGCCTTTCTCCTGCGCGACTATCGTGTACTGGGCCAGTTTCAGGGCGATCAGGAACGACTTCTGCTGGCCCTGCGAGCCGTATTTGCGCAAGGGGTAGCCGCCGATCCTGAGCACCAGATCGTCGCGGTGAATGCCCGACGTGGTGAACTCGTTGGCCAGATCCTTCTGCCGCGCGGCGAGGAGAATCTCACCGAACGGACGGTCGTTCAGTTCCGATTTGTAGTGCAGTTCGACCTGCTCGCGGTCGCCCGAAAGTATGCGGTAATACTCCGCCGCCACGGGTTGCAGCCGCTCGGCGAACTCCCGCCTCCGGGCGTGAATCCGCTCGCCCTGTTCGACGAGCTGCATGTCGTAAATCTGCAGCATCGTCTCGTCGGGCATGTTCTTGAGCAGCCGGTTGCGCTCGGCCAGCACGGCGTTGTAGCGCATCACGGCGGTCAGATAGCTCCGGTCCAGCTGCGAGATGAAGGCGTTGAGGTAGCGGCGCCGTTCGTCCGAGGCGTCGCTGATCAGGGCGCTGTCCGCCGGCGATACGATCACGGCAGGAACAAGCCCCACGTGGTCCGAGAGCCGTTCGTACTCCTTGCCGTTGCGTTTGAGCACTTTGCCGCCTTTGCGCGAGAAGGAGCACACGATGTTTTCGCTCTTTCCCCCGTCGGTGAGATACTGCCCTTCGGCGAGGAAGAAGTCGGCGCCGTGGCGGATGCTCTGCCCGTCGGTCATGGGCAGCGACGACTTGCACATCGACAGGTAGTAGACCGCGTCGATGACGTTGGTCTTGCCGGCTCCGTTGTCGCCTACCAGACAGTTGACGCCCCGGCAGAGGGCAAGCTCCGCCTGTTCGATATTTTTGAAATTCAGCAGCGATATTTTCTTCAGAAACATAGCCCAAAGATAATGCAAGGTGAGTGCAAATGCAAACTTGTTTGCGATTTGCCGAAGCGCCGCCCGTGCGGGGCGCCGTCTGTTTTTTGTAAAGATACAAAAAAAGCGGACAGCGCATTGCACATTCTGAATAGTTTTGTATCTTTGCAAACTAACATACCGAAATTTAACTAAAACAAGATATTTTTCATATGGCAAAGCAGCATGTAGCCGAGCAGGAGACCCTCGGCGAAGCAATGAACAGAACTGAGCTTTTCTTCGAGAAAAACGGCCGTAACATGGCGTATATTTTTCTGGGATTGCTGGTTCTTGCAGCCCTTATTTTCGGATACCGCGCACTGATCGTAGCCCCTCGCGCCACCAAAGCCGCCGAGCGGATCGCCGAGGCTCAGTACCGTTTTGAGGAGCAGAATCCGGATTATCAGCTCGCACTCGAAGGCGACGCCAACGGTGCCGGCTTCCTCGACGTGATCGAAGAGTACGGTTCGACTCCTTCGGGCAACCTCGCCAAGCACTATGCGGGTATCTGCTACCTGAAGACGGGCGATCTGGAGAACGCCGCCAAATATCTGGCGAAATACTCGCCGGTCAAGGGCATCCCCGGAGCGCTCATCAACGCCCAGAATCTGGGCCTGCAGGGCGACATCGCCGTCGAGCAGCAGAACTACGCCAAGGCGGTGAAATTCTACGAGCAGGCCGTCAAGGCCGCCGACAACAACCTGACGGCACCGATGTACCTGCGCAAGGCGGGTCTGGCCGAGCAGGCTCAGGGCAACAACGAAAAGGCAGCCGCATTTTACGAGCAGATTCTGACCTCCTATCCCGCATCGACGGATGCGCGTGAGGCGGAGAAGCTCCTCGGCAGCGTGAAATAACCGGGACTATGGCGACCAAGAATCACAACCTTTCCAAATTCGACTCACCCCTGCCTTCGGCCGCGGACATGCGGTTCGGAATCGTCGTGGCCGAGTGGAACCGCGAGGTCACCGAAGCTCTGCTCGAAGGCGCCGTGCGGACGCTCCGCGCCGCCGGATGTCCCGACCTGAACATCCAGATCAAGTATGTTCCGGGGACGTTCGAACTGGCCCTCGGCGCGCAGTTCTTCGCCGAATATACCGACGTGGACGCCGTGATCGCGCTGGGCTGCGTCATTCAGGGAGATACCCGTCATTTCGACTTTATCTGTCAGGGCGTTACGCAGGGCATCACGCAGCTGCAAATCCAGTGGAACATGCCCATCGCCTTCGGTGTGCTGACCGTGAACGACATGCAGCAGGCTTTGGACCGCTGCGGAGGCCGTCACGGCAACAAGGGCGACGAAGCCGCCGCCACGGCCGTCAATATGGTCAAACTGCAGATCGAGATGGAAGCCGCTTCGCCGGACCACGAACCCGACCGGCGGAATATCAACTGATCGGCAGCGATGCAGATACATGAAAAACGGAGAGTTGTACGACTCTCCGTTTTTTTCGTTCTCAGGCGGCCGCATTCGCAGCGGCGGTCTGTGTATCTGTTTGCCGTCCGCCTTATCTGCCTGCATAGGTCTTTGTTTACCGTCAGCCTTATTTGTCTGCGTCTGCCTTTGTCTGTGTCAGGTTTGTCTGTCCGCAGCGCCTTGTCTGCGTGTCTGTTTGCCGTCCGCCTTGTCTGTCTGCGGCGGCCTGTCTGTCTTTTGTCCTATTCCTTTGTCGGGAGCGTTATGCGCTCCGAGTAGCGGCGGCCGGAACGGTCGGTGGCGACGACTTCGATCTCGCGGGCCGATGCCGAAGGGCGGGCCTTGAAGTAGAAGTGCGTCGTGCGCGGCCGCTGCGACTTGGATACCGTTTTCCCGGCGGCCTTCAGCGAGTCGATGTTGGCGATGTAGTCGGGATCGTTGCACCAGATCCGCTGCATGGAGCCGCGGTAGCGGCCGTCCTCATACCATACGACCGTCCAGTAGGAATCCCAGTTCCATACCTTGGCGATCACCGAAGCGGGGTAGTCCTCTGCCGTGCCGGGACCCCATACGCGCAGCTGCCGGGCTTCGGGCATCTCCAGACTTTGGTAGGTCCACGCGAAATCCCCGCCGCATTCGCGGAAAAGCTGCCAGCCTTTGGGCGTGCCGTCGCGGTTGATCGGGTCCCGCCAGAGGTTGCCGCATATCTGCGCCACGTTGTGTTCCATCGCGCCTTCGCGGATGTCGAAATTCGAGTTGATGTGCGTATGTCCCGATATGAAATGGATTTCATGGCCCGCAAAGGCGTCCATCAGGGTTTCGGCCGACTCCATGACGCGGCGTTCGTCGCGCCACGACTTCATGGCCGGAGCGTGCATCGCGAAGCAGACGCGCGAACCCGCCGGCAGACGTTCGGCGTAGGCCGCCGCCCAGCGCAGCTGCATCGAGTCTATCTGCTCGTCGTATTTGCGGGCGCCGTGGTAGACGATGTCATCGAGAACGACGTAGTGGGTGCGGCCCATGTCGAAGGCGTAATACGTGGGGCCGAAATGCGAACGGTAGTTTTCGGTGGCTTCGCGGTCGGTGAATTTGTTCAGGTCGTGGTCGTGGTTGCCGATCACGCCGTAAACGGGGATTCCGAGCGATGCGAACTGCTCCCTGATTTTGGCGAACAACTGCGGCGAGTCCCATACGATGTCGCCCAGCAGAATGACGGCCTGATCTACTCCCTGCGCCTTTTTCGCGGCTGTTGCAGCCTGCAGCGGCGGGATTATCTCGGTGCGGAGCCGTTCGAAATGCTCGTCGGTCTTGGGTTGCGGGTCGGCGATGGCCAGCAGTTCGTAACATGCCGCGGTTCCGGGCCACGCCTGCAGCTCGAAGTCGAAGCGTTTGGCCGAAGGGGTGTAGGGGAGGAAAAACTGCGGGACGCCCTCTTTCAGCGGTGCGATGTACCCCGCCGGGGTCACGACGCTGATGAATAACGCCTCGTCGTCGGCATCGAGGGCGAACGCCCCCTGCGCGTCGCTTTGCGCGAAGGTGTAGCCGTCCGTCACGGCGACGCCGGCGAGCGGTCTGCCGCCGCATTTGACGGTTCCCCGGATCGGACGGGCGGAAACTGCGGTGCAAAGCCCGCAGCAGATCAGCAGTAGAAGTAGCGGATGTTTCATGGTTCGGTATTTGTAGGTAAAGAGAAGCGCAGGAAAGAGTAAATATCTTGTTTGCAAGTATTTAATTCTCTGTTCTGCAGGTGCACCGAGCAATAAAATTGTAAATTCGGGCAGGTTTAACGGTGAGTTTCGTTACTTATCCGTTACCTGCCCGAAATGCTTTGATTTGCATCAAAACATTCGTTTTCAGTTCGTTGCATCGAATTACCGCATACCAAATAACTTGACATTACGTTTAACCAATCCTCAAAGTTCAAGTTATTATGCAACGCAGCACTTTCAAAGTCCTTTTCTATGTGAAACGGCAGTCCGAAAAATCGGGTCAGGTTCCCGTCATGGGTCGTATCACGATCAACGGTACGATGTCGCAGTTCAGCTGCAAACTCACCGTCCGTTCTTCTCTCTGGGATGCCAAAGCGAACAAAGCCGCAGGCAGAAGCCTCGAATCGCAGCGCATCAACGAGAATCTGGAGAATATCAAGACCAATATCGGCAAGCAGTACCAGCGTCTCTGCGACCGGGATTCGTATGTTACGGCCGAAAAAGTCCGTAACGCCTTTCTGGGTATGGGGGACGACTGCCGCCTGCTGTTACAGACTTTCGACGAATACCTCGCAGGCTTTCTCAAACGTGTGGGCAA